>JAZUQI010000140.1:0-5194 GCA_045605625.1 Clostridia bacterium | reverse complement strand
GGATGGATGGTTTTTTATTGGTGGTCGCAACAGGACTCGAACCTGTGACCCCATCGATGTGAACGATGTGCTCTACCAACTGAGCCATGCGACCATGCGCTTTGCGCAAGAATGATAATAGCACAGTCGCCTCCGTTTGTCAACCCCTATTTTTATAAAAAATTATTTTTTCATTTTTCTCTCCCTTGCACTCCCTTTCGCTTTATGGTATAATAGCAAAGCGCCTGCGAAACGGCAGGTATTTTATGCCGCTTTAGTTAAATGGATATAATAAACCCCTCCTAAGGGTTAGTTGAGGGTTCGATTCCCCCAAGCGGTGCCAGCTGTGAACGAATGCTTGTTCACAGCTTTTTGTTTTTTCAGGAAGTGGGCCGCTTTCCGTTGACAGGCGCACAGCCCTTTGATACAATGAACACACGGTTTTGAGAGGAAAGAGAGCAATATTTACCCGGCAAAATGATGCGCAGGAGGGAAATGCAGATGATTACCACCCCGGTCAATCCCCATTTGCAGGAGGAAGCCAGGCGGCTTTTGAACTATTTGGCGGCCCTGGAGGGCAAGGGCATTTTAACCGGCCAGCATACCCAAACCCGGCCCCAGGAGGAACTGGCCCTGATAGAAAGGGAAACGGGCAAGCTTCCGGCTATTTGCGGCTTTGAACTGTTGGCCTATTCCCCCAATATCCATCTGGAAGGGGCCACGGAGCCCTGCATCACCGAAGTGTTGAACAACCAAAACACCCTGGAGTTGGCCATGGACTGGGCCCGGCAGGGGGGCATTGTGACCTTCACCTGGCATTGGTTTTCTCCCTTGGGGGGGTGGGACAAATCTTTCTATACCAAGAATACGGATTTTGACCCTACGCTGGCCCTGAAGGAGGGCACGGAAGAACACAAGGCCTTCCTTCATGACCTGGACCATATGGCGGCCCTTTTGCAGCCCTTCTGCGATGCCCATATCCCCATTTTGTGGCGGCCCTTCCATGAGGCAGAAGGCCAATGGTTCTGGTGGGGCAGCAAGGGCCCTAAAACAGCTGCGGCGCTGTATCGCTTCATGTTCCGCCGCTATACCCAATACCACCATCTGGATAACCTGATCTGGGTGTGGAACAGCCCCCTGGCGGATGGCTATGTGGGGGATGAATACTGCGATATTCTCTCCCGGGATCAGTATCCGCCGCCCCACGCCCATGGGGCTTTCCGGGAGAAGTATGACGAACTGCGGGCCATCACCCCCATGGAAAAGGGCCTGGCCATTGCGGAAACCGGCATCATTCCCGATGCGGATGCGCTGATTCGGGAAAAGGCCGCCTGGCTTTGGTATATGACCTGGAGCGGCGGCTTTGCCCTGACGGAGGAACACAACAGCTTCGATGCCCTCCGGCGGCTGTATCACCATGATTACGCCATTACCCTGGATAAACTGGCATTCTGAAAACACAGAAAAAAGCCTTGCATGTTTCGCAAGGCTTTGTTTTTTTAGGCTTTACTTCCGGCGGCATCGGCCATGCAGCAGGCGCTGCACGCCACCATGCACCCGGCGCACAGGAACATGCCGGAGCGCAGGCCCATGGCCGCTTCCAGCCCGGCAATCATGGGGGAGGATACCGCCTGGCCCAGATACAGGGCCAGCATGATGCCGGTTGTGGCAAGCAGGGTGTTTTCCTTCTGCCGGGCACAGCCCAGGGTAATCACGCAGGGAATGAGGGCGCCGAACAATAAGCTGGACAGGGCCAGCGCAATCCGCAGCACCCAGCCGTTTGGCACCAATAGCCCGGCAAACAGCAAAGCGCCCCCCAGCACGCCGCCGAATTTCACATATTGTTCCGCTTTCAGCGGCAGGAAAGGCATCAAAAGCCTGGAAAGCATCAGCCCCAGAAACACGCAGGACTGGGCCGGCAGGGAAATTACTTCCTGCAATCCATCGGCGTAGCGGTTCACCCAGGTATTCAGGCCGGAGAGGAAAATGCCGTGGAAGAAAATAGCCCCCACCAGCCACAAAAGCTTTCCGTCCTTCAGGGCCGGCAGGATAGTTTTCAGGTTCAGGGTGTGATGGGATATTTCTTCCTTATCTTCCATCCGTCGCATTTTTTTCACGATCAGCCCGCAAAGAACCAGCGCCGCCCCCACCCCTGCAATCAGCAGGTAAATGTGCTTCCAATCCATCGGGCTGTTCAATAAAGCGGCATAGCCCATGGGGGAAAACACGCTGGACAGGCCATAGGCTGTGTGCAGAATGCACATCATGGTGACGGCCTGACGGCCGGAATACAAATCCGCCATGCAGGCCGAAAGCAGGGTATCCATCAGCCCCAGCCCAAACCCCGTGATGAACCAGCAGGCCACATACAGGGAATAATGGGGGGCCAGCCCCATGCCCGTAAGCCCGGCCACGCATACCAGCACCGCCGCTTTCAGCAGCGTGCGCTTTTTCCACCGCCCCTGCAGGGAAAAGGCGCATACAAGGGCCAGAATGCCCCCCAAAAAGGCCATGGTGTTGGCCGTGCCCTGCCGGGCGGCATCCAGCTGATATTTTTCAATCATGGTGCTCAGCAGCGACCCCTGCACCGCAAACACCGCCGATAAAAACACCATACAAAGCAGCAAAAACGCCGTGATCCATCCCTTTTCTGCCTTCTTCACGGTTATCTGCCTTCCTCTCTGAAAAAAGATTCACGGGTGTAATTCTGTAAAAAATACCAATTTCCTGCCGAAAGGGGGATTTTTCTGCATTTCAAGAAATTTATCGAAAAACAATAAAAATTTATTGACAATCGGTTTTTTCTGTGGTAAAGTAAAGGCCGAAAAGGAGGGATTTTTACGATGAACCGAAACATGATGGTGATGGGCCTGAAAGGGCTGGTGATTCTCTTTGGCGTGATGGTGCTGGTATTTTTCTTTGTGTTTGTGCCGCAATTGGGCCGGGAAATGGCCCTGGCTGCCCCGGAATATGCATGGGCCTTCTGGCCCTGCCTGATCTTTGCCTGGGTGTTCATGCTGCCCATTGTGGCGGCGGCCTTTCCGGCATGGCAGATTTTTGACAGCCTTCGGGAAAAGGGCCGGGCTTTCTGCCGGGAAAATGCCCACAGGTTCCACCTGATCGGCCATTTCAGCACGGCGGCAGCGGTGATTTTTCTGGCCGGAATCCTGCTGTTGGCAGCAAAAGGGGCCGGCTCGGCGCCGCTGATGTTTCTGATTATGCCGCTGGTGGTGCTGGCCGGATGCGCCTTCGCCTTTGCCTGCCATGTGATGGGCAAACTGGTGGAGGAATCGGCGGACATGAAAGAAGAAAACGAACTGACGATTTGAGGGAATGCGCCATGATTATTGTGAACATTGATGTGATGATGGCCAAGCGAAAAATGAGCCTGACGGAACTGGCGGATAAGGTGGGCATCACCTTGGCCAATATGTCCATTCTGAAAACGGGCAAGGCCAAGGCCGTGCGCTTTGAAACGCTGGATAAACTGTGCCGGGCCCTGAACTGCCAGCCCGGGGATATTCTGCAATTTACGGAGGAAGAATGAAAAAAAAAGAAAGGTTGCCGCCCCTTTCCCGGCGGGAGAGGATGGTGAATGGGCTGATAAACTGCGCCTGCGTGCTGGTCATTTCCCCCGTGATCCTTATCTTGCTTTTCGCAGCCGTTCTTTATATTTCTTTTTTCTTCTGGGATGAAGATGGCTATATCCCCGGCCGGGATACCACCGCCTACTGGGCGGAGGGGCAAATTGAAATCCTTCGGGGCCACGATGTGGATACCGGGGAAAAGAAATATGGGCTGCAAATTGGGGAACAGAATGTGGAGGACGGCACGGTAACGGCCTACAAGCGTTCCGGAAAGCCGGTGCAGGTGCTGGCGGAAAACAGGCTGTACCAAATTGACGAAGAAACCCTGTCTTACACCGTGCGCATCCTTTCAGAACAGGAAAAGGCCCTGATTCTTGCGGATTTCAGGCAGCTGTTTCCATAGCATGCATTGGTTTTGCTCCTTGCTTTTTCCGGTAGAGCTGTGCTACAATAACCCGGTATAGAAAAAAATTCCTGTGACGGAAAAAGAGGGTAAGATATGAAGAAACGGATGTGTCTGTTGGTTGCTGCCGTGCTGCTGCTCAGCTGCGCCTGTGCGTTGGCGGAAGAATGCAAATACGCTGGGGAAGGCTCTCCCTGCGAACCCGGCTGGTGGGTGGATAAGGATCAGAAGCAGCATGCCCGGGCTTGTTTTTATCATGTGGAAGATAAGGAAGATATGTACAGCCATGTGCTGATCACCCCCTGGGCGGATTGCACCCTGGATGCCAATGAAAAGTGCACCGTGTGCGGCGTTTCCTATGGCAGCCCCAGCACAGGGGAAGATGATGAAGAAGAAAAGAATGAACGTTATCTGCTGGAAATGTTCATCATAAATAGCATGGAAAACGGCACCGCTCCGGTGGAGGCCACCGTTTCTGGCAGCAAGATGGAACTGGGCTTTTCCCGGAACTTCCGGAACACCATGATGGAACTGGGCTATCTCACCAGCGAATCCCTGGCGGCAAGCAGCGATTTTTCCCTCACCCTGCCCGAGGGGAACACCTATCCCTTTACCGGTGAAGCCGTTACCCCCAAGGTGAAAATGGAGATGTCGGAATACGGTTCCGGCACATGGCTCAGAAACATGGAGTTTATTTCCATCGGATCACCCGTTTATGAAAATAACACCGCCCCCGGCACCGCCACCGTCAGCGTTACTGTTTCCGTTATCCGCGGAAAAGAGTATACCCTGAAAAAGAATTTTACCATCGAAGGGGCAGCCTCCCAGCCCGGGGATTTGAACCAGAGCGGCAGCGTGGATTCCCAGGATGCCACGGCTTTAATGAAAGCCCTTGCCGGTTGGGGCAATGCCATTGATAATGCCCTGGCGGATATGAACGGCGACGGGGCCGTAACCGTTGCGGATGCGCTGGCCCTGCTGCGGAAAATTGCCGGAAAATAAGAAAAAAGCAATACAAAAAAACAGGGATTGCCGTTGAAGGATAGAACGAGCAATGCCTGTTTTTTGTATGATTCAGAAAAAGGGCAGCCAGGAAAGGGGGCCCATTTCTTCTTCCCGGGCGTATTCCTGGGCCTTTTCCATAAAGGCCCGGGCCAGCGTGGTGACTTCGTTTACGGTGAAGCTGTTGTAGCCGTTGCCGATGACGGCGATGGAAAGGTGGGTA
>JAZUQI010000139.1:0-6813 GCA_045605625.1 Clostridia bacterium | reverse complement strand
CCACCAGGGAATATCCTGAATGATGGCCGCTTCTTCAATTTCGCCGGATAGCTGCAGCATGCTGTTCAGGGCACTGCGGCTGGCAAAGGGAATGTATTTCACTGTGCCTGCCAGAATGAGCAGCAGGAACGTATTGAAAATACCCATGGAGGAACCGAAAATGAAGAACGCAACGCCCACCGCCAGGGCCGGCATCAAATACGGCAGGAAGGCCATGTTGTTCACATAGGCCGCCCATTTGCTGCGGCGGTTTTTGCTCACGCAATAGCCCACCAGCAGCCCGATGGTGCCTGCGGCCAAGGCGCAGCAAAGGGAAACGATCAGCGTGCCAAGGAAAGCATTCCAAATGGTGGAATTGAACAGAATCCCCAGCTGGCCATACATGCCGTTTTCCGCCAGAGGATCGTTATTGATCCACCATTTGAGGGTCATGTTTCCGGAAATGCCGCTGGTGATGAAGGAATAATCGCCGGGGTTTGGCAGGAACGTTTCCACCGCAAACATGATGATGGGCAAAATGCCGGTGCACAAAGTGAATACGATATAAAAGCCTGCCAGAATATATTTGCCGATTCCCAGGTTCACCACGCTGCTCTGGCCGGATTTACCGGTGACGGTGGTGAAATTTTTCCGGCCGGAGGTGGTCTTCTGGTTCACGATCAGAATGATGATGCCAAACAGCATCATGATCACCGCCAGAATGCTGGCCTGGCCGGCCCGGGAGGCATTCAATTCCACGTATTTGGTGGAAAGGGTGGACAAATTCAGGTAATGCGGAATGGGATAGGAACCCATGGCGCTGGAAAACACCAGCAAAATGGTGGAAAGAATGGCCGGTTTCACCAGCGGAATGGTGATTTTCAGGAAGGTTTTCCACCGGGGGGTGTTCAGGATGGTGGCCGCCTCTTCCAGGTTGGCATCCATATTGCGGAAAATGCCGCCAATCAGAATATAGGCAAAGGCCGCATAGTGCAGCGACAAAACCATGGCGCTGGGAAACAGGCCCTGGCACCACCAAAGGGGCATCCGCAGCCCGAAAAGGGAGGCCAGCAGCCCATCGCTGCCCCCGGTAACAGCGGTGGAGTTAAATAAATTCTGCCACACAACGGCCATCGTCCACTGGGGCATAATATAGGGAAAGATGAAAATGGAACTTAAGTATTTTTTGCATTTCATGTTGGTGCGGGTCACCAGATATGCAAAAACGCCGCCAAACAAAATGGCCCCGATGCAGGAAAACACGCTCAGCAGCACGGAATTCCAAAGCGGCGTCCACAGGTTGATCTTGGCCAGCCGCTGCTGGGTTTTGGTGGCCGGTGCAAAAAGGTTCACCCAGTTGAAGGTGGTGTACACCTGCCCTTCTTCAATGTTCCGGGCGTCCACCGAACCTTCGTGTACGGCAAAAGTGTCGTTTACAATGGTCAGCATGGGGGCAATGGTGGTTACCGTCAGCATAATCCCCAGCACCAGCAAAATCACGTTCTGGGGCTTGCTGAAATAAGTGCGGAGCCGGCCGTACAGCTTCCTCCACTTATTCCCAGTTACAGCATAGGCAGTCATATCATACGCTCCTTACAACATCCGTTTGTGAAAAGCCGGGCGGCACAGGGGCAGAGCCCGAATACCGCCCGGCAAAGCATGTGATTGATTATTGCTTCAATTTTTCATTACTTGGAGCCCACAATCATGTCAATCCAGTCGCCCAGGTCAAAGGCAACGGAAGCGCAGTAGGCAGGATCTTCCACCACCAGGCGGCCGCCGTCAGCGGAAATCCACCATTCGTAGCCACGGTCGTTCTTGGCATCAAAGGTGTTCACGCCGTCCACATAGCCGTCCTTGGTATGGTCCCACATGCAGATGGGGTTGGCGCTGTAGCCGCCCATATCTTTGCCCCATGCGGCAAAGCCGTCATAAGTGGTTACCATGTAGGAAATGAAAGCGCAGGCCGTCCAGGGCAGGGGGCTGGTCTTGGGGATCATCAGGTAATGCTTGTAAGCATAACCGCCGATGCCCTGATAGCCATCCTGATAGGCAGCAATGGTGATGTTGTTCACAGAAGATTCAGCGGATTCTTCCACGCTGCGCAGCTTGGAATACACAAGCAGGCCGCACTGATCCACAGCAGAGGTGGTAACCAGCGTGTTGCAGATGGGGCCGTCGTCCGTCTGTTCGTTGTAAGCCATGCACCACAGGTAGATGTAAGCCAGGCCGTATGCGGCATTTTCGGCTTCCAGGCCCAGGGCTTCAGCTTCCAGCTGCATTTCTTCAATGGTGCCGGCGAAAGCGGCCTTCTTTTCTTCGGGCAGCGCATCATAGGCTTCCTTCAGGTAGTTGGCATAGGTTTCGTGGGTGAGCATGTAGAGGAAGTTCTTCCCCACCAGTTCGCTGTTGACGCCCATGTACAGGGGGGCAACGCCTTCGGCCACGAAATCCCAGCAGTTGGTGAACTGGGCTTCACCCAGGTTGTTGAACATGAACACCTTGTTCAGCGTCTGCAGGGCCAGGGGGTTATTGTTGTTTTCAACGGCCACGCCTTCGCCTTCCGCCCATTCCTTGGGAATGAAGTTGAGGAGGTTGCCGGTGTCGATCATCTTGCTCTTCACCTGGTTGCCGTCCTGGATGAGGGTCATGGAATAGACGTGCTTGGCGCCCTTGATATCGGCGTTGAGGGTGGTGAAGATGGAGTTATTCTTGGGCTGGCTCCAGTCGATGGTGCCGGTATAGCTGGGGTCAATGCCCTGCAGCATGGCCACAAAGGAAGCACCGGCGGTTTTGCCGCGGCTGGAGTTACCAATGCCGTACAGCACCTGGCCGTTGGATTCTTCAATGGCTTTTTTGTACAGTTCTTCGTTGGTCATGGTTTGGGCCTGAGCGATGATTTCTTCCACCGTCATTTCGCCTTCCGCCAATACGGGGCATACGGACAGCGTCAGGATCAACGCCATCAGCAAAGCGATGAGCTTTTTCATAGATATGAACTTCCTTTCTGCCGGTACTCTTGACCGGTTTTTCTAACCATATTATACATGAAGTACAAAATAAATGCAATCCCTTGTTAAAAGATTTTTTATTTGCCATAAGAAAACCTCCATGCACAGCGCATGGAGGCTGATAAGCTATTTTATTTCTGAGCAGCCCTTTTGGCAGCCTCTTCCCTCTCCTTGCAGATTTTGGCCCAGCTGGGAATCTGCTTCATGGTTTCACAAAGGCCTTTCAAGGCCCCTGGAATATCAATCTTCTGGGGGCAGATGGCGGCGCAGGCACCGCAGCCGATGCAGGCATCCGGCTTCTTTTCCGGAGGCAAAAATTCAATGCGCATGGCGGAATTGGTGGTGGCGGCAAAGCGCAAATCGTTATAGGTGGCCAGCATCATGGGAATATCCAGCCCCATGGGGCAATGGGGCGTGCAATAGCGGCAGGCGGTGCAGGGGATGGAGTTTTTCATGCCCTCCGCAAGGCCCAGCAGCGTATCCCTTTCCGTTTCCGTCAGGGGCTTTCTTTCGGCGAAGGTGGCCAGGTTATCCGCCATCTGTTCCCGGTTGGACATGCCGGAAAGAATCATCGCCACTCCGGGAATATCCTGCAAAAAGCGGAAACCCCAGGCCGGAATGCCTTCCTCCGGCCGCAGGGCCAGAAGGGCCGCTTCTTCTTCCTTGTTCAGTTTGCACAAACGGCCGCCCCGCACCGGTTCCATCACCCAGATGGGAATTTGCCGTTCATTCAATAGCTCCACCTTTTCCTTGGCCCGCTGCAGCGTCCAATCCAGGTAGTTCAGCTGGATCTGGCAAAACTCCATATCTTCCCCGGCGGCATCCAGAAACGCACGCAGGTTCTCCACGCTGCCGTGGGTGGAAAAGCCAAGGTGCCGGATGCGGCCCAGCCGCTTTTGCTCCTTGAAGTAATCCAGAATGCCCCACTTTTCATCCAGATACACATCCATGGAGTTTTCGTACACATTGTGCAGCAGATAAAAATCAAAATACTCCACGCCGCATTTGCGCAGCTGTTCTTCAAAAATGGCCGCCGGGTCATAAGTAGAGGCAATCTGATGGCCGGGGTATTTGGTGGCCAGATACCAGCTATCCCGGGGGTATTCCTTCAGCACCCGGCCGATCACAATTTCACTCATGCTGCCGTGATAGGGCCAGGCGGTGTCAAAATAATTCACGCCGCTTTCCATGGCCATCCGCACCATATCCTTCACCTGTGCTTCGTCAATCATGCTCTTTTCATCGCAGGGCAGCCGCATGGTGCCAAAGCCCAGCTGGGGCAGTTTCATGCCCTGAAAATCCGTATAAATCATGCTATCTTCCTTTCTCTTCCGTTATGATACAGCGCCCATGGAAACATCCTGCTTTGTGCGCCAGGCCGCATACCGCAGCATGCAGAACCCGGCGCTGATGATCCAGGTGGTCACGGTGGTCCACCAGATGCCCATTTTGCCAATTTCCGGGAACATGCCCACCAGCGCCATGGGAATCACAATGCGGCAAATCACTTCCACCACGCCGTTGATCAGGGCAAACATGGCATCCCCCACCCCGTTCAATACGCCCCGGCTCATGTAAATCACCGCCAGGAAAATGTAGAACCAGCTGGTCAGCTTCAACGCATCGGAGCCAATCAGGATGACCGCTTCTTCCTTCACAAACAGCCGCATCACCGGCTCGTTGAAAAGCTGATACACAACCATCATCAGGGCCGTAAACACGGCGGAAATCATCATGCCGTGGCGCAGCCCTTCCTTCACCCGTTTCATATCCCGGGCGCCGTAATTCTGGCCGGAATAGGTGGCCAATGCGCCGCTGATGGAGCCATAGGGCATGTGCACCAGTTGCTCAATGCGGTTGGTGGCGGTATAGGCCGCCATGGCCTCCGGGCCAAAGCCGTTTACGAAGGTTTGCAGGGCCGTGGATGATACCGAAATCAGCGACCATTGCAGCGCCATGGGCAGCCCCAGCTTGATCGACTGGCGAATAATTTCCCCATCCGGCTGCAAATCCGCCTTGTTCAAATGGAAATAGGGGTTGTGTTTCAGGGCATACAACAGGCAGCCCACACCGGAAATCATCTGGGCGATCACCGTGGCCAGCGCCGCCCCGAACACTCCGGTGTGCCACTGGCACACAAAAAGCAAATCCAGCACAATATTCAAAAAACAGGAGAAAATTAAGAAATACAGCGGCGTTTTGGAATCCCCCAAGGAGCGCAGCATGGAAGAGGAATAATTGTAAACCGCCACCAGCGGCACCCCAAGGCAGCTCATGCGCATATAGGTGGTGGCATCCTGCATCAGCCCCTCCGGCACGCCCATCATGCCCAGCACCAAAGGCGCCGCAAAATAGGCCGCTACGCCCATCAAAAGGGAGGCCGCCATCATCACATAGGCGGCATTGGCAATGGCACGCTTGGTGCGTTCAAACAGCCCGGCGCCGAAAAACTGGGCCACCACAATGCCGGCACCGGAACCGATGCCGTTGCAAATGGAGAAAAACAAAAACGTAACCGACCCGGTGGAGCCCACCGCCCCCAGTGCATCCGCCCCCAGGAACTGGCCCACAATCATAGAATCCGTCAGGCTGTACACCTGCTGAAACAGATTGCCAATCAGCATGGGAATGGCAAAGGCCAGAAGCAGCCGGGTGGGGTTCCCTTGCGTCATGTTCAGGTTACGTGCGCCTTTCATCTTGCATCCCTTTCCGCATCATTACTTCAATCAAAATTTAACCAACTTATTATACACCGCCCCGGCCCCTGCGCAAGAGACAAAACCTGCTTTTTCTCTGCCAGAATGCGCAGGTTTTTTGCGTCCTTCTCTTCCCTTCCCTTGACGCTGAAAACCTGCCCGTGGTAGAATAACAGGAATTTGCAAAAGGAGACGCATCAAGATGAAAAAAATCGCATTGCTTCTGGCCCTTGTTCTGTTTGTTCAGCTGCTGCCCGTTTCCGGCCTTGCCCTGGGGGAAAACGGCAAAACCAAGGATGATTACGTATCCCTGGATAGCCTTTCTAGGCAGCACGGCTTCGTGCTTGGCGCCAGTTATAATTACAATCAATACAAAGGCGATGCCGCCTATATGGATTTTGTGAAAACCCACTTTTCTTCCCTCACCTGCACCAACGAAACCAAGGCCTATTCCCTGCTGGACCAGAAAGCCAGCAAATCTTCCCCGGACGGCATGCCGGTGATGAACTATTACCAGGCGGATAAAATGGTGCAATGGGCCATGGATAACGGGCTGAAAGTCCGGGGCCATGTGCTGGTATGGGATGCCTATATGAGCGATTGGTTTTTCCGGGAAGGGTATGATTCCAAAAACCCCTATGCGGATCAGGAAACCATGCGGGCACGCACCAAGTACTACATCGAACAGGTGATTACCCACTTTGAAGAAAAATACCCCGGGGTGATTTACTGCTGGGATGTGGTGAATGAGGCCATCGGCGACAGCGCCAAGGAATGGGACGGCAAGGATGCCCGGCACCTGCGCACCATCCGCAGCGGCAAGGATAACCTGTTCAAAACCTACGTTGGGGATGACTATGTGGAATTTTCCTTCCTCTGCGCCAAGGATACCGTGGAAAAGCTGGGCGCCGATATCAAATTGTTCTATAACGACTATAATATGTTCTTCAACGATAAGCGCACCGCCGCCATCGCCCTGGCACGATCCATCAACAGCTATGCCACCGACGAAAACGGCAACTACCGCAAGCTGATTGACGGCATGGGCATGCAGGGCTACATCGGCGGCTACGGCAAGCAGCAGGATTGCCTGGAAGACAGCCACATCACCCGCATCGAAGCCTCCA
>JAZUQI010000138.1:0-5190 GCA_045605625.1 Clostridia bacterium | reverse complement strand
GTAATACGGAAAGATTCCAATTCTTCCGTCTGCTTCATAGCCAACCCTCTTTCACATGGGGGCCATATTCCACCTCATCCGTCAGGCTGCGCCTGACACCTTCCCCTCCAGGGGAAGGCTTTTGGTTGGCTGGCGGCGGATTATTTGTCTGGCGATAAATCATGCAGAACACTTTAAATTCTTCATTCTGAATTCTTCATTCTGAATTTTATCGCCTTTACGCATCCACATATTCTTTCAGCCGCAGCGCAGCGGCCTTCACGGCGTTTTTCTTTTCGCCTTTTTCCACCAGCGTATCGATGGCGCAGCGCAGATCGCTGCCCTTCAGCAGCAAATCAAACAGCTGGGCTTCCAACGAAGCGTCGGACACCGGCCTTTCTTCCGGCAGCTGCACATTCCGCAAATCCGCCACCAGGCAATATTCGCCCTTTTCGCTTTTCTCGTTGGCGTTGAGGGCGGAAAGAATTTCCTCCGGCGTACCACGGAGGGTAAGCTCATGAAGCTTGGTGAGATCGCAGCTGACGGAAAGCCGGGCCCCGGGCAGAGTTTCGCCGATGGCCTGCACCAGCGCCTTTACCCGGTGGGGGGATTCGTGGAACACGGCCCCGTCGCCTCGTCTTCCGATTTGCAGCAGCTTTTCCTTCAGCGGCTTATTCTCCCGGGGCAGGAAACCGTAGAACGTGAAAGCGGAAAAATCAAAACCGCTGACGGATACGGCGGCCACGCAGGCACTGGGCCCGGCAACGGCCACCACTGGGATGCCCTTCTGGGCAGCCAGCCGGACGATTTCTGTGCCGGGGTCAGAAATGGCCGGGGTGCCGGCATCGGTGACTACGGCCACGTCAATGCCCTCTTCCAGCATCCGATTCGTAATTTCATCGCCCCGGTTTTTTTCATTGTGCTGATGGCAGGAAATAAGGGGCGTATCGATGCCGAAATGATTGGTCAGCTTTTTCGTCACCCGGGTATCTTCGGCGCAGATGAGATCCACATGTTTCAGCGTCTCAATGGCCCGGGGACTCATATCGGACAGGTTGCCAATGGGGGTGGCTACCACATACAGCATGGTTCATTCCTCCGTTTGGTGGCGTTTTGCACGGGCTTCCCGGCGGCTTCTCAGTTCCATCAGCCGGGGGCGGTTATACCGCTGCAGGATGACGAACATTGTGTCAACCCAAGCGGCCAAAAGGGATGTGAGCAGAAAGACGGGAAATGCCCCAAAGGGAACAGCAGCCAAAAGGGGCAGGAAACTGAACAGGATGATTACTTCATGCACTGCTTCGGATTTGCACATGGTGGCAATCACATCGTTCAGGCTGTGTTTGGAAAGATCGAAGGAATTTGGATCAAAGGCGGGCATGTGCCTTTTCCAGGCTTGCACGTTCAGCTTTTCGTACAGCCCGGGTTCCCATTTTCTCTGTTGAAACCACTTTTCCCGGCCTGTGAACCAGCTTGGCATCAGATAGCCCACCGCCAGCCGCATCAGAAAATGATACAGGAAGGTGCCGCAGGTGATCAGCAGGGAAAGCAGCCAGCCGGCCGGGGCCAGC
This sequence comes from Clostridia bacterium, assembly GCA_045605625.1. Taxonomy (GTDB): domain Bacteria; phylum Bacillota; class Clostridia; order Christensenellales; family Aristaeellaceae; genus RUG563. The sequence goes on along the minus strand of JAZUQI010000138.1, from coordinate 3,640 downwards.
AGATGGAATATCAGCAGCAAGGCAAACAGGATGCCCAGCACGCCGGTGATCCGCAGTATGGCTTTACGCATGGCTTTCGCCCTTCACAAAAACACGCAGCGTGGCGCTGTGGGAACGGGAATTATTGGAAAGCTCATCCTTCCCGGCTTTGATGGCGCCGCCGGTGGAGCGGCCCAGGGGCTTTTTGCCGCAAATGCAAATGGGCGCCTTGGGGGGGCAGGTGCAGGGGTTTTGCAGGGAGCGGAAGGTGTTTTTCACAATGCGGTCTTCCACGGAATGGAACGTGATTACGCACAATTTCCCCCCGGGCACCAGCATATCCACCCAATCCCTAATGGCCTGCTCCAAGGGGGCCAGTTCATCGTTCACGGCGATGCGCACGGCCTGAAAGGTGCGCCGGGCCGGGTGGCCTTCATCCTTGCGGCGGACGGCCTTGGGAATGGCGGCGTCCACCACTTTCACCAGGTCAAAGGTGGTTTCCAGCGGTTTTTCTGCCCGTTTTTCCAAAAGCATCTGGCTAATGCGCACTGCCCATTTTTCATCGCCGTATTCCCGGAGGATGCGCACGAATTCGTTTTCGGAAACGGTGTTCACATATTCTGCGGCGGTGATGCCTTTGGTGCGGTCCATCCGCATATCCAGGGGGGCGTTATCGTGGTAAGAAAAGCCCCGCTCCTTGGTATCGATCTGATGGGAGGAAACCCCAAGATCCAATAGGCCGCCGTTCAGTTGCACCCCGGGCAGCAGGGCCTTCACATCATGGAAATTGCCGTGCACGGCATGAAAGCCTTCGTAGGCGGACAGCCGTTCTGATGCGGCGGCAATGGCGGAAAGATCCCGGTCAATGCCGTAGAGGGTGCCTTTGCCCATGGCCTTGAGAATTTCGCCGCTGTGGCCGCCTCCGCCCAATGTGCCATCGGCAAACACTTGCCCCGGCTGGGGGTTCAGGTAATGCAGCACTTCGTTTAGCAGAACGGGAATGTGATGGAATTCCATGGCGGTTCTCCTTTGATTTGTGTGGGTGATGCTTTGGGGGCTTATTCAGCCCCCATGCCCCCGAACCAGGGGCATTACCCCTGGACCCTTCCTGCGAAAGCAGGGGAGGGGAAGGAAAATATTGTGTTTCGCTGTTGGGTGAGATAAAAAGTATTCTGTGCCTTTGGAAAAGAAGCAAATTCCGTTTCCGAAAGCAAGCTTTCGTCTCCGGCCTTTTCTTCTTTTCCCCGTCTGCTTCGCATCCGGCAGCGGCTGCGCCGCCCGGCACAGGGGAGATCTATGTGGTCTTGCACGGAAGGCAAGGGAAAGGCGAGGTTAAAGGGAGTTGAGATGGGCCAGCACGTCCTGAGGCGTATGAGCGGCAGGGAAAAGCATGGCTGCGATTTCCGTGTGATACTTTTCCGGGAACCACAGGGCCCGGAGGGGATGCATGCCGGCGTTCCGGGCGCCGAATAATTCCCGGCTGCCGCCGTCGCCCACAAACAGGCATTCGTCCGGCGAAAGGCCAAGCTGATCGGCACAATGGAGGTAGATTTGCTTATCCGGCTTTGCAAAGCCAATTTGATAAGAAAGAACGATGGAATCGAAAAAAGAGGAGAGAGGGCAGGCGGCAAGGCCGGCCACTTCATCGGCGGAGCAATTGCTGCAAAGGCACAGCTTCAGCCCCTGCTGTTTCAGGGCGGAAAGCATGTGCATAACGGTGGCACTGGGGGCGGCAAAGCAATCGTTTTTGCCGGTGATGCGCTTTTGCTCGCAGGCGGAAAGGAGGGCTTCATCCGGCTGTTTCCCGGCGGCTGTTATTATTTCTGTCAGCACTTGACGATAGGAAAGGCGGCCGGTATCCATCTCCCTGTGGCGGCTGTTCCATATTTCCCGAAACAGGGAAGGGTCAACGGCCAAATCCCGGGCGCATTGGGAGGAAAGGTATTTGCGGCTTACCCATTCGGTGATGAGGGTTTCATACAGGTCAAAGATGACGGCTTTGATCATGCGTTGTTCCCTTTCGTGTGATATGGGGAGAGAAGACAGTTTTCTTGGAGAGGGTCTGGGGAACCGTTCATTGGCTTCAAAGTTCTCCAGCGGCCCGGGAAAATGGATTTTACAGATGAATCCTGTTTTTTCCCGAATTAGATTTCTTGGTGAGGGTCTGGGGGAACCGTTCATTGGTTTCAAAGTTCTCCAGCGGCCCGGGAAAATGGATTTTACAGATGAATCCTGTTTTTTCCCGAATTAGATTTCTTGGAGGAGGTCTGGGGGAACCGCTCTTTGGCTTCAAAGTTCTCCATTAACATGGGAACACAGATTTATTTAGAAAATCTTGTATTTTCCCAAGATAGCTTTCTTGGAGGGGGTCTGGGGGAACCGTTCATTGGCTTCAAAGTTCTCCATTAACATGGGAACACAGATTTATTTAGAGAATCTTGTATTTTCCCAAGATAGCTTTCCTGGAGGGGGTCTGGGGGAACCGTTCTTTGGCTTCAAAGAACGGTTCCCCCAGAAAAACTCTCATCACCCCAACTCCGCAATGCGGGCATCCAGGGAAACGAGCATTTGCTTATTCTTTTCCAGTTTTTCCTTTTCGGCGGCCACCAGATTGGCAGGGGCCTTGCTGAGGAAGCCGGGGTTATTCAGCTTGCCTTCGGCCCGGGCAATTTCATTGGCCACATTATTGCGTTCCTTGGTGAGACGGGCCTTTTCCTTGGCAAAGTCCACCAGTTCGCCCAGGGGAATGAAGAATTCACCGGTGGAGCAAACGGCGCTGACGGTTTTTTCTTCAATCTTCTGATCGGCAGCAAGCATTTCCAGGGCAGAAACGCCGGCCATCCGGGCGAAGTACACTTCGGCACCCTGGATGGCAGCCTGCCAGCCTTCGTTGGCTTTCACCATCAGCCGGGCACGCATGGAGGGCTGCACATTCATATTGGCCCGGATATTGCGGATGGCACGAATCATTTCCATGATGCCTTCCATCTGGGCGGTTTCGGCGGGGAAGGTATAGGCATCGCTTACCAGGGGCCAATTCGCCAGCATGCAGGAGGCATCCTGCTCGCCGGGCAGGTTCTTATACACTTCTTCCGTCAGGAAGGGCATGAAGGGATGGAGCAGGCGCAAAAGGCCGCTGAGCACATACTGCAGCACCGCCCGGACAGCAGCCTTTCGTTCCATATCTTCGCCCAGCAGACCGCCCTTGGCCAGTTCGATGTACCAATCGCAGAATTCGCTCCAGATGAAATCGTAAATCTTCTGGGCGGCCAGGCCGTAATCCGCATCTTCAAAGTAGGCGGAAATCTGGGCCACGGCTTCGTTATACTTGGTCAAAATCCACTGATCGGGCAGAAGCAGGGTTTTGCCTTCCAGGGTTTCTTCGCCGTCCAGGCTCATCAAAACGAAGCGGCTGGCGTTCCACACCTTATTGGCAAAGTTCCGGGCCATTTCAACCTTTTCGGTGGAATAGCGGGTATCATTTCCGGGGCTGAGGCCCATGACCAGGGAGAAACGCAGGGCGTCGGCGCCATACTGATCGATCACTTCCAGGGGATCCACGCCGTTGCCCAGGGATTTGCTCATTTTCCTGCCCAGAGCGTCCCGCACCAGGCCGTGAATCACCACGGTATCAAAAGGCGCAGGGCCCATATTCTCCAGG
>JAZUQI010000137.1:0-3677 GCA_045605625.1 Clostridia bacterium | reverse complement strand
TTCCGCAGAAAGGGTCCAGGGGCAAGGCTCCTGGTGGGGGTGAAGGGGGCAACGCCCCCTCACGTCCCCTTCACGGCAATGGCAGTAAACTCTCCGGGCAAATCCCCATTGGTCCACGCCGGGTGTTCGTCAAACCGGGCTAAAGTAAACCCGGCGCCCAGCACGCCGTTCAGAATTTCGCTGAGGGTATACAGCCGCAGATGGCATTTGGGGAAAGTTTTGCGTTTTTCTTCTTCGTAAAATTTGGCGTGGGGCATTTCCCCTTCCAGAATTTCCGTGGAGAAATAGCCCACGGCCGGCCGCTGAAAATGCAGCACATCCATCACCTTGGTCAAAGGATGAAAATCGCTGCAAATCATTTTTCCGCCGGGCTTCAGCAGGGCATGCATCCCTTTCATGAATGCATCAATATCCTGGAAGTAATGCAGAATGCCGCCTTCCATAAACACCACATCAAAATATCCGCCGTACTTTTCCCCATCGATTTCCAGCACATCACACACTTCGTACTGCAATATCACCCCGGCCGCCTCAGCCAGCTCCGTGGCATAGCGGGCATTCTCCCGGGAAATATCAAACACCGTCACCTCCGCCCCCAGCAACGCAAGGGGCACCGCCTTCTTGCCGCAAGAGCCGCAAATATTGGCGATACGAAGGCCTTGAACGCTTCCGAAATATTCGGCATATTTCCCCAGCGGCTTCACGGGATCTTGCCGTATTTTCTCTGCCAATTGCCAGGGCAGGCCATTTTGCTGCACCCAGAAATCATAGGCATTAAATTCCCATGCCGTTTTATTTTGCCTGCTGCTTTCGTTCATAGCGCCCTCCCATGAAAAAATTTTTGTTTCTTTTTTGCATTATAGCATATTCTCCGTTTTCTGCAATGAAAAACCCCGGCAAATTTACATTCCCTCCCCTGCCAAGGGTTGACAAAGGGGCATGGCATCCCTTATAATAACAATAACCAATCGGCAAAGCATCAGAAAGGGGGCTCCATTCATGAAAAAGACCACCATGCGAATGTTCATGCGTGCGGGCCATTCCCTGCACTGATTTGTGCTGCGCCGCTTGAAATGCATTCGTGTTTCCAAAGCCCGCTTCGCAAAAAGTGCGTGAGCGGGCTTTTTTCATTCACACCCTACGAAAGGAAGGACGCTTTCCGTGTCTGAACTGCCCATCATTCAAATCAAGGATTTGAAAAAAGTGTATCAGGTGCCCGGCGGTGAAGTGGTGGCCCTCAACGGCATTAACCTCTCCATTGAACGGGGGCAGATTTACGGCATCATCGGCATGTCCGGCGCTGGGAAATCCACCCTCATCCGCTGCATCAACAAATTGGATACCCCCACCGAAGGCCAGGTGCTGATTGACGGCAAAAACGTGCTGGCCATGAATAAGAAGGATCTTCTGCAAACCCGGCGCCGCATGGCCATGATTTTCCAGCAGTTTAACCTGCTGATGCAAAAGAGCGTGGCCCGGAACGTGCGCTATCCCCTGGAAATTGCCGGGGTGCCCAAGAAGCAGGCCAATGAACGGGTGATGGAATTGCTTCGCATCGTGGGCCTGGAAGAAAAGGCCAACGCTTTCCCGGCCCAGCTTTCCGGCGGCCAGAAGCAGCGTGTGGCCATTGCAAGGGCCCTGGCAAGCGACCCGGAAGTGCTTCTGTGCGATGAAGCCACCTCCGCCCTGGATCCTATGACCACCCAATCCATCCTGGCCCTTCTGCAGAAGATCAACCAGGAAATGGGCATCACCGTGGTGCTGATCACCCACGAAATGGCGGTCATCCGCCAGATCTGCAATAAGGTGGCCATTCTGGATGGGGGCAAGATGGTGGAAGAGGGCAGCGTGGATGATGTGTTCATGCACACCAAGTCCGCCGCCGGCCGCCGCCTGTTCGGCATTCTGCCGGAGCAGGAAGAAATTCCGCCCCAGAGCGCCATCCGTATCGTGTTTGATGCCAATGCCGCCGGCCAGCCCATGATCAGCAAGTTGATTAAGGATATGGATATGGAAGTGAACATCCTTTCCGCCGATATCCGCCAGCTGAACGGCAAATCCTTCGGCCAGATGATGATCGCCCGGCCGGAAGACCCGGTGGAAGTGAAGCGCATCATGGATTACCTTCGTAAAGAGGGCATGACGGTGGAGGAGGTGCTTGTATCATGACCTGGGAAAAACTGCTTCCCCTTTTGTGGACCAGCACGCAGGAAACCCTGTACATGACCTTCTGGTCCTCCCTCATTTCCTACATCATCGGCCTGCCCCTGGGCGTGCTGCTGGTGATCACCCGGAAGGGCGGCATTCGCCCGGCCCCCACGTTTAACACGGTGCTTGGTGTGGTGATCAACTTCCTTCGCTCCATCCCCTTCATCATCATGCTGGCTGTGCTCTTCCCCGTCACCCGGGCCGTGATCGGCACTGCCATTGGCACCAAGTCCATCGTGTTCCCCCTCATCATCAGCGCCTTCCCTTACATCGCCCGGATGGTGGAAAGCAGCCTGGATGAAGTGGATCACGGCATCATCGAAGCCGCCCAGTCCATGGGCAGCACCAACTGGCAAATCATCCGCAAGGTGCTTTTGCCGGAGGCTGTGCCGTCGCTTGTGAACGGCGCTGCCATCTCCATCACCACCATTCTGGCCTACACCGCCATGGCCAGCGCTGCCGGCGGCGGCGGCCTGGGTTCCCTGGCCATTGTAAAGGGCCTGAACGTGCGCAAGTTTGACGTGATGTATTCCGCAAGCTTGCTGCTGGTGGCGCTGGTGCAAATCATCACCGTCTTCGGCGGCCGCCTCACACGCCGCCTGGACCATAAACATCGATAATATTTGAAAGGAGATACCCAAAATGAAAAAGATTCTCGCTCTGGTACTGGCTCTTATCCTGTCCCTGTCCTGCACGGCTGCCTTCGCTGCTGAAAAAATCAGCGTGATCGCCACCGAAAACCCCCATGCCGAAGTGATGGAACTGATCCGTGATGATCTGGCCGCCCTGGGCTATGAACTGGAACTCACCGTGGTTTCCGACTATGTGGTGGAAAACCCCGCCACCGCCGCCGGTGACGTGATGGCCAACTTCTTCCAGCACATCCCCTACCTGGCCGGCTACAATGCCAGCGTTTCCGAAAAGGAACAGCTGCAGGCCGTGATCTTCACCCACTTCGAACCCATGGCCATCTATGCCGGCACCAAGGCTTCCTTGGCCGATATCGCCAAGGGCGATAAGATTGCCGTGCCCAATGACCCCGTGAATGAAAACCGTGCCCTGCTGCTGCTGCAGAACGCCGGCCTCATCACCCTGCCCGAAGGCACCACCCTGGAAAGCACCTGCACCCCCCTGGACATCGTGGATAACCCCTACGAACTGGAAATCGTGGAACTGAACGCCGAACTGATTCCCGGCGCCCGTGCCGACGTTGCTTACGCCGTCATCAACGGCAACAACGCCACCCTGGTGGAACTGATCCCCAATGTGGACGGCCTGTATGTGGAAGCTGCGGACAGCGAAGCTGCCAAGGCTTATGTGAACATCGTGGTTGTGAAACCCGAAAACGCCGAAGCTGCCTGGGTGAAGGCTCTTGAACAGGTAATCTACACCCAGGAAGTGTATGACCTGATCGTGAACGCCGGTTTCGCCCCCACCTTCACCGTGGCCACCGCCGAATAATCCTAAAC
>JAZUQI010000136.1:0-1818 GCA_045605625.1 Clostridia bacterium | reverse complement strand
ACGGTGCAGATCTTCTTTTCCAGGTCCACCACCGCATCAAGGCCCAGATCATGCATGGCCCCTTCCACCTTGCCGGCGCAGCGGATGCAGTGCATACCTTCCACGTGGATAATCTTTTTCATGTTGCATTCCTCCTTGTTTATTTTAGAAATTGAAAAGTGTTACCTGATTGGTTTCCGCCAAATCCTTCAAGCAGCCGTGGGCCCTGAGCATATCGCACACGGACTGGGAAACATGGGCCCGGTTTTTAAAATCCTCCACGGAAATGAAGGGGGTGGACCGGGCTTCCACAATGCCCTGGGCTGCGCTTTCCCCCAGGCCTCCAAGGGAGGTGAAGGGCACACGCAGGCCCATTTCCCCTTCGGGCAGGAATTTGCTCACGTCGCTTTTGTACAAATCCGCCGGCAGGAAATAATAGCCCCGTGCCATCATTTCCAATACCAGTTCCATGGCGGTGATTTCATCCTTTTCCTTGGCCGTCAGTTTCTTTTCCGCATCCCGGTCATAGGCATCCTGCAGTTTGGCCCGCAATTGGACAATGGGCAGGATCATGGTGGTGGCATCAAAGCCGCCGCCCCGGATGGTGAAATAGGCCGCATAATAGGCCTGGGGATAATACACCTTATACCACGCCACACGCAGGGCCATGGTTACATAGGCCACGGCGTGGCCCTTGGGGAACATGTACTTGATTTTCCGGCAGCTATCCTCAAACCACTGGGGCACGTTATGCTCATGCATGGCATCCGCCATTTCGGGGCGCAGGCCCTTGCCCTTGCGCACGTTTTCCATGGTATCAAAGGCCATTTTGGCCGGAACGCCCATTTCCATCAGCTGGTTCATGATATCGTCACGGGTGCACAGGCACTGGGACAGGGGGGCGATGCCCTGATCGATCAAATCCTTGGCGTTGCCCAGCCACACGTCCGTACCGTGGGACAGCCCGGAAATGCGGATCAATTCCTGCATGGTGGTGGGATGGGTATCCTCCAGCATCTGCCGCACAAAGCTGGTGCCAAATTCCGGCACGCCGAAAGTGCCCGTATTGCAGCCGATATCCTTGGGGGTCACGCCCAGGGCTTTGGGGGAGGAAAAGAGGCTCATCACCTGCTTATCATCCAGGGGGATATCTTTGAAATTGATGCCGGTGAGTTCTTCCAGCATGTGCATCATGGTGGGATCGTCGTGGCCCAGAATATCCAATTTGACCAGAATATCGTGCATGGAGCCGAAATCATAGTGGGTGGTGACGAAGGTGGATTGCAAGTCATCCGCCGGGTGCTGCACCGCCGTGAACTGGCAGATATCGTAGGCCTTGGGCAGCACCACCATGCCGCCGGGATGCTGGCCCGTGGTGCGCTTTACGCCCACGCACCCGGCCGCCAGCCGTTCCTTTTCCGCATCGGGCAGAACCAGGTTTCTCTCTTCCAGGTATTTCAGCACATAGCCGTAGGCGGTTTTTTCCGCCAGGGTGCCGATGGTGCCGGCCCGGAAAACAAACCCTTCGCCGAACAATTCTTCCACGTATTTGTGGGCCACGGGCTGGTATTCGCCGGAAAAGTTCAGGTCAATATCCGGCACCTTATCGCCCTTGAACCCAAGGAACACTTCAAAGGGAATATCAAAGCCGTCCTTCACCAGGGGCTTTCCGCAATCGGGGCAAAGGGCATCGGGAAGGTCCACCCCGATGGTGTAGCCTTTGGGAATATCAAAGGTGGCCTTGCGGCAATGCTCGCACCGGTAATGGGGCGGCAGGGCGTTCACTTCCGTGATGTTGCACATACACGCCACCAGGGAAGAACCCACGCTGCCCCGGCT
>JAZUQI010000135.1:0-10927 GCA_045605625.1 Clostridia bacterium | reverse complement strand
GGAGAACCTCCCTGCACCCAGTATGCGAAAATGCGCACAGTTTCCACAACTAAGGGTCTGCGCATGAAACTGGAGAAACAGATGCAATCTTCGCCACGGGCACAATGAAAACGAGAAAAAGCCGGGAGAGAAAGGTTTATTCCTTTCTCCTCCGGCGTTCTTCCCGTTTTCCCGGATGCTTTGCATCCGCCAGGCGGCATGTAGCCGCCGTGCCCGTGTGCGGCAAGGTGATACTATATGCCTCAATCTACAGCGGCACATTGCCCGTTATACAAGACATCAATTTCCGCTGCCGGGTCCAGGGGCAATGCCCCTGGCCGGGGTGAAGGGGTGGAACCCCTCATGGTTCCCTTTGCCGTTTGTCCTTTTCATTCCATCCCAGCAGTACGCAATCACGCTTACGGAACGGCCTTTTTTCACGTTTTCTGCACGCCCACCACGCCGATGATAATCACCACGGCCGCCAGGGCGGAAAGGGCATTGAAGGGATCCCCCAGGAACACCACCCCGGCAAACACGGAAAGCACCGTGGTCAGATTGCAAAAGGCGGTGGCCCGGCCCACCGGCAGGATGGTGGCGGCATAGTTGAGGCACAAAAAGGCCAGAATGGAGGACAGGGAAGAAAGATACACCATGGACAGGATAAAGCCGGTATCCTGCAGCGGCGCCGCAATCCGTGCCACTTCCCCCCGGCATTCCAGGAAGGCAAGCCCGGTGAACACCACGGCCCCCACCAGCATCATCACATAGGTTCTTTCCAGGGCAGAAAAGGCGGCGCTGATTTTGCGGCTCATCATATTATACAAAGCGCCGAACACCACCGCCCCAATCAAAAGCACAATGCCCACAGGCTGCACCTGGCCCCCTTCGCTTTGCTGGAGGGTCATCACCACCACCCCGGCAATGCACAAAAGGGAAAAGGCAATCTGGGAAAGGCTGGGCTTTTCCTTCAGAAACAGCGCCCCAAACCCCAGCGCCACAATGGGAATCAGGGCAATAATCACCCCGGAAACGGTGGCGTTGGTGCCCTTGATGCCCCAGCTTTCGCACAAAAAATACACCACCGGCTGCAACAGGCCCAGCCCAAAAAGGGGCAGGCTTTTTTTCCATGGAATGCGAAACCGCAGCCAGCCTTCCTTCTGCTTTTTCCGGGCCCACAGGGCCACCAGATGAATCAGTAAAAAGGCCATCACAAACCGGTACATCAGCATCACCAGGGGGCTGGCCGCCTGCAGGGCCACCCGGCTGAACATGAAGCTGAACCCGAAAATGCCGTTGCCAAGGGCCGCAGCGGCCATAGCGGAAAGGGTTTGCCGGGAAAGTTTCCTTTCGTTTTTCATATCAATACATCTTGTATTCGCCGCTGAGCATCAGGAAGCAGAAGAAATACAGGCAGTTATCGTAATAGCGGCGGTTGCCCTTGCGAAGAGGCGTATCCCACAGCCGCTGCAGCCATTCCTTTTTGTAGGGGCCGTCGCTGGCAATGGAGGCCGCCCCCAGCACGGCGGTGATGGCCACGGGATGCATGGCAGGCTCCGGGAAGGGGGTGCCATCCATCATGTAGCTGCCATATACCCCGAACTCCGTATTTTCATAGAAGAACTTCTGCAAATTTTCGGCAATTTGATCCAGCTTTTCCGTTTTGCCCATCCACAGATGATCCAGGGCGATGTTCATCACCACCCGGTAGGCATCGGAATAGTAATCCATTTCCTTGCGGAACATGTGCCGGGGACTGCCGTCAAATTCTGCGTATTCCGGGCTCATGCCGGTTTCGGGGTGGGCGGACAGGAAAATGTATTCCCGGCTGGCCCGGGCAGCCTCTGCCCAGAAAGCACGGTCTTCCTCATTGGCCCGTTCACTGAACAATTGATAAAAATGGGGCAGGTGATAGGAGGGATCCGAATAGGGGGATTCGGGAACGAACTTGATGGAATGGTTTTCCCGGTTCCACATGGGGCTGCCCCCTTTTACGATTTCATCCTGATGCACGCAGTGGCGCAGAATTTCCCTGGCCTGAGCGCTGTAATCAAAGGGCGCCGGCCCATCCCCCCACCTTGCCGATGCAAAGAACAGGGCCATGGCGAAATATTCTTCCCCGTCCGGGGCCGGGCCTTCCGCCCGGTGGCTGCCGTCCCGGTTCACGCTCCAGGCGAAATAGCCTTCATAGATGCCGCTTTTTTGCAGCATATTCTTCACCGAAAACAGCCAGAGCTTATCAAACAGATCCTTCCTGTCCATCTGCACCGCCATCATCATGCCATAGCTCATGCCCTCCGTCCGGGCATCGATATTGCCGGTATCCAGCATATAGCCCATGGTGCCGCAGGGGGTATCAAAATAAAAGCGTTCTTCCTCATCAAAGAAAATGGTTTCAAACAGCTGGTTCAGCCGCTGCTTCACCTGCGCATCGCTTTTGCCAATCAGGGAAAACATATTCTGATAGGTTGCCATAAAAACCCTTCCTTTCAATATGCCTTTTGTGTATTGTAACATAAGCCCAAAGGGGAAGGAAAGAGGAAAACGGTCAATTTCGCTGTTTTCGCCGTCAGAAATGACGATGTTTGCAAAAGTTAGTTTTAACTAATTTATTTTTCTCCTTCTCTTGACACCCCTTTTCAATGCTGATAAGATGGGGCTGTGAAGCAAATTTTTTCCCAATGCGGAGGCTATATATATGAAGCAATTTGATGTGCGGGGCATGCATTGCGCCGCCTGCAGCGCCCGGGTGGAAAAGGCGGTAAACGCCGTGCCGGGGGTGGAAAGCTGCGCCGTCAGCCTGCTGACAAACAGCATGGGCGTGGAGGGCGGCAACGAAAAGGAAATCCTTGCGGCGGTGAAAAAGGCCGGGTATGAGGCCAATGTGAAGGGCGCCGCCGCCCCTTCGGAAGCGCCTTTGGAGGATACGGAAACCCCGAAAATGAAAAAAAGGCTTTGGTGGAGCCTTGGGTTTCTTGCGGTGCTGATGTACCTGTCCATGGGCCACATGCTGGGCCTGCCCCTGCCCTCTTTTTTGCAGGGAAAGCCTGCAGCGGCGGCCCAGGCCCAGATGCTGCTTGCCGCCATTGTGATGGTAATCAACCAGAAATTTTTCATCAGCGGCTTTCAGGGCCTTGTGAACCGGGCCCCCAATATGGATACGCTGGTGGCCATGGGCAGCGGTGCGGCGTTCACCTATTCCACCGCCGTTTTGTTCCGGATGGTGATGCACCCGGACGCCGCCCCGGCCCTTCTGCATGATTTGTATTTTGAATCCGCCGCCATGATTTTAACCCTCATCACCGTGGGCAAAATGCTGGAAGCCCGGTCCAAGGGCAAAACCACCTCCGCCCTGCAAAGCCTGATGAAGCTGGCCCCCCAAACGGCCACCCTTATGAAAGACGGCATCGAAACGGAAGTGCCCATCCATCAGGTGCAGCCCGGGGATGTGCTGGCCGTGCGGCCCGGGGAGCAAATTCCCGTGGACGGCATCATCACGCAGGGCCACACGGCGGTGAATGAATCCGCCCTCACCGGGGAATCCATCCCCGTGGATAAGGAAATCGGCAGCCGTGTATCCGCCGGCACCATGAACCAGGGGGGCTATATCCTCTTCCGGGCGGAAAAAGTGGGGCAGGATACCACACTGTCCGGCATCATCCGCATGGTGGAAGGGGCCGCCGCCACCAAGGCCCCCATAGCCAAAATGGCGGATAAAGTAAGCGGCATTTTTGTTCCGGCGGTGATGGGCATTGCCCTTATCACGCTGGTTATCTGGCTGCTTTCGGGAAAGGATATCGGCTTTTCCCTGGCCCGGGCCATTTCCGTGCTGGTGATCAGCTGCCCCTGTGCCCTGGGGCTGGCCACCCCCGTTGCCATTATGGTGGGCAGCGGCGTGGGGGCGAAAAACGGCATTCTGTTCAAAACCGCCGTTTCTTTGGAAGAAACGGGCAAGGGAAACATTGTGGTATTGGATAAAACCGGCACCCTCACCAACGGCACCCCCATCGTGACGGATTTGCTGCCCCTGAACGGGGAAACGGAAGAAAGCCTGCTTGCCATGGCCTGCGCCCTGGAAATAAAAAGCGAACATCCCCTGGCCCGGGCCATCCTGGAGAAGGCAAAAGAAAAGGGCATTGCCCCCGGGGAAACGGCCCATTTTGCCGCCCTGCCCGGCAACGGCCTCACGGCGGAGATGGAAGGAAAAACCCTCTTTGGGGGCAAAATGGATTTTGCCGCCAGCCGGGCCAAGCTGCCCCTTTCCTTAAAAAAGCAGGCCAATGAACTGGCCGCCCAGGGCAAAACTCCCCTGTTCTTTGGCCGGGACGGGGCCCTTTGCGGCATCATTGCCGTTTCCGATACCCTGAAAGAAGATAGCGCACAGGCCGTAAAAGAAATGCAGGGCATGGGATTGCAGGTGGTGATGCTCACCGGGGATAACGAACTGACGGCCCGGGCCATTGGCCGGGAGGCCGGGGTGGATGAAGTGATTGCCGGGGTGTTGCCCGAGGGTAAGGAAAAGGCCATCCGGGCCTTGAAGCGAAAGGGCAAAGTGATTATGGTGGGGGATGGGGTGAACGATGCCCCGGCGCTCACCGCTGCGGATATGGGCATTGCCATCGGCGCCGGAACGGATGTGGCCCTGGATGCCGCCGATGTGGTGCTGATGAAAAGCCGCCTGTCCGATGTGCCGGCCGCCCTGCGCCTGAGCCGCAAAGTGCTGAAAAACATCAAGGAAAATTTGTTCTGGGCCTTCTTTTATAACGTGATCGGCATTCCCCTGGCTGCCGGGGCCTTTATCCACCTGCTGGGCTGGGAAATGAACCCCATGTACGGCGCCGCCGCCATGAGCCTGTCCAGCTTCTTTGTGGTCAGCAACGCCCTGCGGCTGAACTTTGTGAACATTCACGATGCCAGCAAGGATAAAAAGCTGCCGCCGCCCCCGGAAACGGCCCCCGGCATCCAATACACGATGCACCTGGAGGGCATGATGTGCGGCCATTGCGAGGCCACGGTGAAAAAGGCCCTGGAAAGCGTGCCCGGCGTGCGGCAGGCCACCGCCGATTATCAGAAAGGCACCGCCCTCATTGAACTGCATTTTGAAGTGGAGGACGCCGCCCTCATGGCCGCCGTGGAAAAGGAAGATTACCAGGTGACCGGCATCGATAAAGCATGAAAAAACGGATTCTGCAAACATAGCAGAATCCGTTTTCTTTGCTTATTTTACTTGCTCAGGCGAATCACGTTCCAGCTGGCCGCCGGCAGCACAAGGCCTTCCTTTTCCACGGCCACATCCTGGGGCTTCACTTCGTTGGGGTTCAATTCCGTATTGATGGCCTTCATATCGTCATGATGCAGCACGGAATGGCTTATCCCCTTCATATCCCCAAAGGAGCGCAGATCCGCATCCAGCAGCACATCTTCCTTCAGATCCCGGTTCACGGCGAAAATCACCACGTCCCCGTTTTCCTGCAATACCGCCGCCGCATCCACCACCGGCACATCGCAGTAGTGCTTGGTATCAAATTTTTCGCAGGAAAGCTGGGGCAGAAGGCTCTTGCCCCGGCCCAGGGCGCTGGCCTGCATGACGGGGTAGAAAATCGTCTGGGCCCAGGCGCCGCCTTCCTTGCTGGTCATAATGGGGGCAATCACGTTCACCAGCTGGGCCAGGCAGCCAATCTTCACCCTGTCCGCATTTTTCAGCATGGTAATCAGCATAAGGCCCACCAGCAGCGCATCTTCAAAATTATAAATATCTTCCAGCAGCGGCAGGGCATTGCCCCAGGGCTCCGTCTTATACAGGTTCTGGTCCTGCTGGTTGGAGTGGTACCACACGTTCCATTCATCCAGGCTCAGGTGCACCTTTTTCTTGGCGTGCTTTTTGCCCTTCACCGCATCGCAGATGGCGGCCACGGTTTTGATGAAATCATCCAGGTCCATGGTGGAGGCCAGGAAATCGTTGGTATCGTTATGGGGGTTGCCGTAATAGCGGTGCAGGGATACATAATCCACATTCTCGTAGCATTCCGTCAGCATCTGGTATTCCCATTCGCCGAAGGTGGGCATGCCGGTGGAAGAGGAGCCGCAGGCCACGGTTTCAATGGAATCATCCGTCCACTTCATCATCTTGGCGGCTTCGTTGGCAATGCGGCCATATTCAAAGGCCGTCTTGGCGCCCATCTGCCAGGGGCCGTCCATTTCATTGCCCAGGCACCACAGCTTGATGTTGAAGGGATCCTTGGCGCCGTTTTGGATGCGCAAATCGCTCCAATAGCTGCCGCCCTTATGGTTGGCATATTCCACCACGTTCCGGGCGGCATCCGGGCCCCGGGTGCCCAGGTTCACGGCGTACATCACTTCCGTATTGGCCGCCTTGGCCCAGGCGCAGAATTCGTGCAGGCCCACTTCGTTGGTTTCGGTGGTTTTCCAGGCCAGGTCCAGCCGCTTGGGGCGGTTTGCCACCGGGCCGATGGAATCCTCCCAATGAAAGCCGGAAACAAAATTGCCGCCGGGATAGCGCACAATAGGCACGTTCAGGGTTTTCACCAGTTCCAGCACATCCTGCCGAAAGCCCAGGGCATCCGCCGTGGGGTGGCCGGGCTGCCAGATGCCGGTGTACACCGCCCGGCCCAGATGCTCAATGAACGAGCCATAGATGCGCTTATCAATATCCGAAATCACATAATCCTTATCCAGAATCAGCTTGGCCTTTTTCATGGTATCGCTCCTTTTATTCTGTTTGGCTGCGTATGCTTTCCTTTTCGTTGTGTTTCATTATAGCGGATACGCCCTGAAAACGCAAGCTTTATCCCTTTTTTTCATGGCCCCCCAAATTTTCAGCCATCATTGAAAACCGCAGCCATTCATGGTATGATAGGAAAGGAAAAATTTGTATTCTTTCTTTTCTATGGGAGGCAACCGCAGATGAAAGCAAAACGCATCCCCCTTTTGCAGGGAAAAAAGGCCCTGTGGGTTTTGTACGCCGGCCTTGTGCTATTTAGGTTTCTGATGGCGCTGTGCACCAGTTTGTACCCCACGGTGGCCATTGACGAATATCTCTATTACAATATGGCCCGCTCCATTGCCGGGGACGGAACCCTCATCTTCCGGGGCCAGCCGGCCAATTATGCCTTCTTTTTGTATCCGCTGGTCATTTCCCCGGTGTACCATTTCTTTGGGGAAGGGGCCAATATTTTCCGCATCATTCAGCTGTGGAACCTGCTTATCATGAACACGGCCATCTTTCCCGTTTACGGCCTGTGCAAGGCCTGCCTGAAGGATGAAAAAAAGGCCCTTGGCCTTTCCGCCCTGTTCCTTCTGATGCCGGATTTTATTCTGGGCCAGCTCATTTTCAGCGAAGTGCTGATTTACCCCCTGTTTTACACCATCCTCTATTGCGCCTACCGCTGCCTGACCCGGAAAGAGGGAAAACAGCTGGTTTTCATTGGCGTAATGGGCGCCCTTTTGTATTTCATCAAGCCCGGTTCCGTGGTGCCGGCCCTGTTTTTCCTGGGGCTTTTCCTGGTGCAGGGCCTTGTGAAAAAGGAAAAAAAGATGGCGCTTTCCAGCCTGCTGGGTCTTGGGGCCTTTGCCGCCGTTTTCGGGCTGCTGGTGGCGCTGCTCCGCTTTGGGTTTCACAGCAACGCAGGCCTTCTTTCCCTCTATGATAACCAGGTAAACGCCGTCCGGGGCATCCATCTGGAGGCCTTTTTCCGGGCCCTGATGCTTTACCCCTATTACTTCATTCTGTGCTGCGGCGTGGTGGGCTTTCTATACCCCGTGCGCATGTGGAAGCATTGGGAAAAGGAAAACCGGCAGTTTGCCCTTTCCCTGCTGGTGTGCCTTGCGGCGATGATGATCGGCACGGCCTGGTCCATCAACCACCATGAATATTATATGGATACCATGCACCTGCGCTACATTGCCATGTACATTCCCCTTTCCCTGCTTTTCTGCGCCCTGCCTGCTGCGGCCCCGGCAAACGGCAAGCAGCCTGCCGCCCCGAAAAAAGGCAACCTGCTTCTTTTGATCCTCCTTGGCTACACCGCCCTTTGCACCCTGATTTTCGGCTGTGACGGCGGTGCCGATTATAAGGATTGCTACCCCTACATGGCCCTTTCCGTGCTGCTGGCCGGGGGAAAATTAAGCGTTGGCCTGCGCTGGGCGGTGAATATCCTGATTCTTGCCCTGTGCGGCTTCACCTGGTATTGGCTGCAAAAGGAAAAGCGGCAGAAAAATACGCTGCGCATCTGCACCCTGGTGATGGCCCTGGTAATTTGCGCCAGCAGCATCTATTCCTACAACGCCTATGCCAATAAGGCCAGCAAAAAGGGCAGCGAATACGCATCCGCCACGGAAAGCAGCATCAACGGCGAGGAATACCTGTATATCTTCACCGATGAAAAGGTGATGAACCATGTGCTGGATGTGAATTCCAAGGCCAATGCCAACTACATCCAGCTGTACGATCTGTGCAACCATCTGGTGGATACCAACGGCTGCTACACCCCCTTTGTGCCGGAAACCGCCCGGGGCCAGATGGACGTGAAGGAGATGCCGGAAGTTTCCATGCTGGTGATGGATGAAACCGCCTATGACCTGGTGGAGCTTTCTGATACCGCCCATGCGGAAAACCATGATATTCTCCACATCATCCGCTTTGAAAAGGATAAGCCCCTGTTCAAAAGCGTTATCTCCAACCTGGCCCATTATGTTCTGCCTGCCAACCAGACCGGCATCCTCATCCTCTTCCATCAGCCCTACCTGCAGCAGCCCCTCACCATCCGTTTCCAGATTGACAGCCCCGTGGAGCAAACCTTCCAGATGTTCTCCACCTCCGAAATGCACGAAGTTTCCCTGAAGCCGGGCAAAGACTGGTATCAGCTTACCTTCCAGAACCCCAAGGATGCCTATAACTTCAAAGTGGACCAGGAAAAGGTGGAAATCACGGCATACCAAATGAATCCCCAATAAGCGTTTTTCAACATAAAAAGCCGGGCATGCTTCACGCAAATGCCCGGTTTTTGTTTGCAAATTTTCAATTGCTTCCTTGTTTTCGGAGGGCTTTTATTTCAGCAGGTTCCAGTCACCCACATTGCATTCGCCGTCATCGTTATCCCCCACGGCCACCACCGTGCCGTCCGCTTTCAAGCCCACCGTGTGTCCGGCTCCGGCAGATATGGCTACGATATCCGTCCAGCCCTGCACATTGCATCGGCCGTCGTTATTATTCCCAATGGCCATCACCGTGCCGTCTGCTTTCAGGCCCACCGTGTGTCCAGTTCCAGCAGATATGGCTACGATATCCCTCCAGCCCTGCACATTGCATATGCCGTTGGAATTACTCCCCACAGCCACCACCGTGCCGTCCGCTTTCAAGCCCACCGTATGCCACCTACCGGCAGATATGGCTACGATATCCCTCCAGCCCTGCACATCGCATTGGCCGTTGCCATTATCCCCAACAGCCACCACCGTACCGTCTGCTTTCAAGCCCACCGTGTGGTCATACCCGGCAGATATAGCCACCATATCCCTCCAGCCCTGCACTTTGCATTTGTCGTTGAAATAACTCCCCACAGCCACAACTGTGCCATCTGCTTTCAGGCCCACCGTGTGAGTATCTCCGGCAGATATAGCCACAATTTCTGTCCAGTCCTTCACATTGCATTGGCCATAGTCATTATTCCCCACGGCCACCACCGTGCCGTCTGCTTTCAGTCCCACCGTGTGCTTATATCCGGCAGATATAGCCACGATATCCGTCCAGCCCTGCACATCGCATTGGCCGTTTCTATTATCCCCCACGGCCACTACAGTGCCGTCCGCTTTCAAGCCCACCAGGTGATCATACCCGGCCCCGATTTTGCCGGAAAGGGAGGAAAGAATGCTACGCTGCCTTTCCATGCTATCCTGATAATTGCCAACTTTCTGATAAAATGCCATGGCGCCCACATTGTCCCCGGCAGCCAGCAGCTGTTCTGCTCTTGCATAGGAAATGCTCTTCCAGCGTTCCGCTGCATCGCTGAAATCCTCTGCGTTTTTGAAGGCGGCAATAGCTCCTTCTTCGTCCCCAGCAGCCAGCAGCGCTTCGCCTTTTTTGTAAAAGACTTCCTTTTTGCGTTCCGCTGCATCCTTGTAGGAACCGGCATATTTAAAGGCTACGACTGCGTTTTCCCAATTCCCGGCGGCCAGCATCGCTTCGCCTTTTTTGTAATAGGTTTCATCTATTCTGTCTGGCACGTCTTTATAATATCTAAACAGCTCGAATTCTTCCAGAGCCATATCAAATTTTTCTTCTTTCAGCAGCTTTTCCGCCTTGTTGTAGTGATACATGGGGACAAGCACCAACTCAAACACCACAAAAGCCACAATCCCCAGCACAATCGTTGCCACCGCAAGCAGCGCAATCCGCTTTTTCAGGGCGGCAGCCCCTTCCGCTGCCTGCTTTCTTTTCCGGGCAATTTCCTCCGCTTCCTCCATCATTTTCTGGTGCGTTTCCCGGCATTGCTTCATTTTTTCCCGGCTATCCCGGTAATCCCCCAGGGAAGAAAAGATGTCCTCGGCCTGTTTATAGCTGGTTTTCTCCATCAGTTTTTCGGCTTCTTCATACCGTTCTTTCCGGTGGTTTTCCCGGCACCGGGCGGCCATTTCCCGGCTATCCTCATAATCTTCCAGCCGCTGAAATGCCCTTTCCGCATCCTGCCATTTTTCTTCCCGGAACATCTTTTGCGCCTTCTGGTACATAGTATCCAGTATTTCCGCTTGCCGCACATCGCAAGCCTGGCGTATTTCCTCCGCCAGTCTTTCCGGCTGGATTTCGGCCGTTTCTTCCTTTATTTTCTGAATATCCAGAAGCGTTTCGGCGGCCTTCACCCGGCTGCTAAACTTTTCACGCAGTTTGTTTTTCCGTTCCTGCTCCTTCCGTTCCTGTTCCTGGCGCTGCCGC
>JAZUQI010000134.1:0-6178 GCA_045605625.1 Clostridia bacterium | reverse complement strand
CACCGCTTTGTTTCCAAGCGCACCGCGGAATTCCTGGGCAAAAAGCCGGAAGAGCTGCGCATCATCACCGCACATCTTGGCAACGGTTCCTCTCTGGCCGCCGTGGAATATGGCAAGTGCGTGGATACCTCCATGGGCCTTACACCTCTTGAAGGCGTGCTGATGGGCACCCGCTCCGGCAACCTGGATCCTGCCGTGGTAGAATTTGTGTGCGATAAGGAAAACCTGACGGTTGGCCAGATGCTGAACCTGTGCAACAAAAAGAGCGGTCTGCTTGGCATCAGCGGCATCTCCAACGATATGCGTGACGTGGATAACGCCGCCAAGGAAGGCCATCCCCGTGCGCAGCTGGCCCGGGATATGCTGGTATACGGCATCCGCAAGTACATCGGCTCCTATGCCGCCGCCATGAACGGCGTGGACGTGATCGTGTTCACCGCCGGCATCGGCGAAAACAACTACGGCCTGCGTGAAGATATCATGGCCGGTTTCGAATACATGGGCGCCAAGCTGGATAAGGAAAAGAACGCCGCCCTGGCCTGGCCCAATGTGCATGAAGCCGTCATCTCCGCCGATGACAGCAAGGTGCTGATCTGCGTGATCCCCACCAACGAAGAAATCGCCATTGCCCGGGATACCCTGGAACTGGTGAGCAAGTAATCCTTAAAAATTCAGCCCTGCTTCCGTTTGGAGGCAGGGCTTTTTCTATTTGCTTTTTACTTTGTATCGCCATGAAGCTGCATTTGCTCGTTCAGCAAATTGATGTTGCCGCAGCCCATGGTCAGCACCAGATCCCCGGGCTGCCAATGTTCCCGCAAATACTTTTCCGTATCGTTGAAGGTGGGGGTATGCACGGCGTCGATGCCGTTTTTCCGCATGCCCTCAATCAGCATTTCGGTTTTGATATCCCCGGGGTCTTTTTCCCGGGCGGCGAAAATATCCGTAACCAGGGTGAAATCCGCAACGGCGGTGCAGGTCAGGTAATCGTTAAACAAGCCCTTCACCCGGCTGTAGGTATGGGGCTGCATCACGGCCCAGAGCCTGCCCGGCTTTTGCATTTTGGCCACGTTCAGGGCCGCCTTCATTTCCGTGGGGTTGTGGCCGTAATCGTGGTACATTTTCACCCCGTCAATAATACCCGTCAGTTCAAACCGCCGGTGCACCCCGGCAAAGGCGGACAGGGCCCGGGCGGCATCATCCGCCGCCACTCCGGCAGAGCGCACCGCCGCATAGGCCGCCAATGCGTTCAGCACATTGAAAGGGCCGGGCACGTTAAGCTCCAGCCGTGCTTCCTTTCCCCCCCGGAACATCACGTCAAACCTTGCGCAGCCGGTATCGTTATAGGTAAGGTTTTCCGGATAATAATCGCAGGCGGCGGTGTGGCCGAAGGTAAGCGTGCGGCAGGGCAGCTTTTCAAACAGGCCGGGAATCCACGGGTCTTCCCCCCAGCCGATGGCCAGGCCATCCTCCGGCAGCAGGGAAAGGAACTTGGCAAAGGCATTGCAGATATCGTGAATATCCTTATAGTAATCCAGGTGATCTTCTTCAATGTTCAGAACCACCGCCGTGGTGGGCTGCATTTCCAGAAAACTGCCGTGGAATTCGCAGGCTTCCGCCACAAACACATCCTTGCCCCCGATGCGGCTGCCGCCCCCCAGGGCATCCAGCCGGCCGCCGATGGACACGGTGGGGTCCTTGCCGCAAATCAGCAAGGCCTCCGCAATCATGGAGGAAGTGGTGGTTTTGCCGTGGGTGCCGCTGATGCACACTGCATGGTCATGGTTCTGCATCAGTTGGCCCAGCAAAATGGAGCGTTCCATTTCCGGAATGCCCTTCTCCCTGGCCCGGGTTCTTTCCGGGTTTTCGTCCGAAATGGCGGCGGAAAAAGCGATCAGATCCTTCCCTTCCACATTTTCTGCAAAATGCCCCACCGTCACCGGAATGCCCATTTTCCGCAGCCTTTCCACCGCATGGGAATTGGCGTTATCGCTGCCGGAAACCTGATACCCTTCCTTTAACAGCATTTCGGCCAGGCCGCTCATGCTGCTGCCGCCGATGCCGATCATGTGAATTTTTTTGCCTTTATAATCACGGATGTGAACCACAAGGACACCTCCCAAACAAACTCTTTCCCTATTATACGATGAAGCGGCAAAAATATCAATATTTTTTGTTTTCCCTCCCCCCTTCCAGCGGTTTTTCTGCTGCTTGTATTTTCCGGAAAATTAGGGTATAATTTGGATGGGCAAACAATCATAAATCATAAGGAGAGATTGCCATGTGTAATAACGAAGAATTGGATATCATTGAACTGGAAAGTGAAAGCGGTGAACTGCTGAAACTGCGGGTGGATCGCTACTTCTTCTATAACGGGGATGAATATGTGCTGCTGACGGATGATTGCGGCGACGGAAAGCCTGCGGATGAAATTTCCCATTATGTGATGAAAGTGGTTCCCCTGGAAGACGAAGACGGCGAAGAAATGGAAGAATTCGTGCCCGTGGAAGATGAACTGATGGATCAGTTGATCCATGTGGTGGAATCCACCTTCGGCGACGAATAATTTTTCTATGAACGAAACGATTGCACAAAAGCTGCGCCTGCTGCCGGATTCCCCCGGCTGTTACCAGATGAAAGAAAACGGCAAAATCATCTATGTGGGCAAGGCTGTCAACCTGAAAAACCGAGTGCGCAGTTATTTCCATGGCCGCGACCATACCCCCAAGGTGGCGGCCATGGTTTCGCATATCGATGATTTCGATATCATCCTTTGCCGCACCAATCTGGAAGCGTTGATTTTAGAGTGCAATCTGATCAAGCTCCATCAGCCCTACTATAATATCCTGCTGAAAGATGATAAGCACTACCCCTACATCCGCCTGGACCTGAAGGAAATGTATCCCCGGGTTACCCTGGCCCGCCGCCAGCAAAATGACGGTGCCCGGTATTTCGGCCCCTATATCCGCGCCACGGCGGTACGGGATGTGCTGGATACCCTGCGGAAACTGTTTCCCATGCGCACCTGCAAGCATAACCTGCCGGAAAAGAAATTGCAGCGGCCCTGCATCAATTATGAAATTGGCCGCTGCCTTGGCCCCTGTTGCCAGAAATGCACGGAAGGGGAATACCGGCAGGTGGTGAACCGGGTTTTGCAGTTTCTGGGGGGCAAATATCAGGAAATCACCGCTGATCTGAGGAAAGAGATGCAAGCGGCGGCCCTGAAACTGGAATTTGAAAAGGCCGCCCGCATCCGGGATCAACTGAACGATATTGAAGGCCTGATGCAGCGCCAGCAGGCCATTCAGGTGAACGGCGCCCAGCAGGATGTGTTTGCCCTGTGGGGGGATGATATGGATTGTATGGCCCAGGTAATGTATGTGCGCCAGGGCCGCATCATTGGGGGGGATAGCTTTGCCCTGCCCGGGGAAGGAAGGGAAAACAAGGGCGAAGTGCTGTTCGATTTTATTTTGCAGTTCTATGATGAACGAAAGCCGGCCCGGGAAGTTTTGTGCCCGGATCTGCCGGAAGAAATTGCCGAAGATTTGGAAGCATGGCTGCGGCAAAAGCGGGAGGGGGCCTGCACGCTGGTGATTCCCAAGCGTGGGGATAAGCGTGCCCTGGTGCTGCTTTCCGAAAAAAATGCCCGGGACGCCCTGCAAAAGCGCAATGCCAAGCAGCAGGTGCAGCATCAGCGCACCATCGGTGCCTGCGAGGATCTGGCCCGGTCCCTGGGGATGGAAAATACGCCCCGGCGCATTGAGGGTTTTGATATCAGTAACACCCAAGGGGCTTTGTCCGTCGCTTCCATGGTGGTGTTCCTGGATGGGGTGCCTGCCCCCAAGGAATACCGGCATTACCGCATCAAAACCGTAGAAGGGGCCAATGATTTTGCTTCCATGAACGAAGTGCTGGGGCGGCGTTTCAAGCGTTCCGTGGCCCCGGACAGCGGCGAAAAATGGCCCCTGCCGGATTTGGTGCTCATCGACGGCGGGCCGGAGCAATTGGCTTTTGCCCGGGATGCCATGCTGGAAAACGGGGTGGATGTGCCCATGTTCGGCCTGGCGGAAAGGCTGGAAGCCATCTATCTGCCCGGCCGGGAAGAGCCCATTTTATTGGATCACCATACCCCGGCCCTGCACCTCATTCAGCGCATTCGTGACGAAGCCCACCGCTTCGCCATCACCCACCACAGGGGCCTGAGAGAAAAGCAGGCCGTCCACAGCGTGCTGGAGGATATTCCCGGTATCGGGGCCGCAAGGCGGCGTGCACTGCTGCAATATTTTAAATCCGTAAAAGCCATCCGGGAAGCCGGGATGGATCAACTGCTTGCCTGCCCCAAGATGAACAAGGCGGCAGCGGAAGCCGTCTATTCCTGGGCGCACCCGGAAGAAATGAAACAATCAGGAGTTGAATAAACCTTTGAGTACATCTCGTTTTGCTATTTTTGTTGACTTGGAAAACTGCGGTGCCAAGGCACCCACATTGAACAATATTTTGGATAAAGTGAAAATCCGGGGCGATATTCTGCTGGGCAAAGTATACGGCTATACGGATCGCTTTTCCGAACTGAAGGAACTGCTGCTTTCCAATACCTTCACGGTGGTTCCTTCCCTGCGCCACGGCGTGGCCCAGAAAAATAATGCGGATATCCTGCTGGTATTGGATGCCCTGGAAGTGGCCTATACCAACCCCCTCATCGATTCCTTCTGCATCGTCTCCGGCGACAGCGATTATACGCCCCTGGTGGGCCGGCTGAAAAGCATGGGCAAGTTCGTCCTGGGCATGAGCCGCAGCGAAGTGGCCTCTTCCATTTTCATCAATGCCTGCAACGAATTTCAGTTTCTGGAATCCGTTTCCGCCGTCAACCGGGATAAGCGCCGGGGCAAAAAGCAATCCAAGGATGAGCCTCTGGACGATGCCGGGCTGAACAAGGTGCTGGAAAGCATTCTTTCCGAACAGACGGATGAAGATGAAATGTATGCCAGCGAACTGAAGGGCGTGCTGCTCCGCCTGCGGCCGGATTTCAACGAAAAATCCTTCGGCTGCGCTTCCTTTGGCAAGCTGCTGAATAAGCTGGCCTCCAAGTTCGGCACGCTGCGTGTACGGAATGATAATTACAACGTGATGGTGTCCCTCAACGCCGATGCCCCGGAAGCCCCCGGCAAAAAATCCCTCACCCCCGATACCTGGCGCAATGCCTTCTGCGAACAGCTGCAGCGGTATAAGGATGACGGCTTTGAACGGGTAAACCCCTCCATTCTGAAGGCGGATATTCAGGCCGCTTACCCCGATTATGCAGAGCACGGCATTGGCTTCAAGCGCTTCTCCGATGTGCTGAAGCAGATGGAAAAGGAAAAGCTTTTGCAACTGGAATTTGACGAACAGAAAAATATGCTCATCAAAATGATCTGATACCAAAGGAGGCGCATCCCCCATGCCCCAGATTCCTGCCTATGCGGAAGAACTGAAAAAAATCGCCCTGGAAATGGGGGCCGCCAGCGCCACCCCCTTCCATATTTCCCAAATTTGCTTTGATAGCCGCACCCTGCTCAAATGCATGTTCGGCTGCAATGATTGGGGCAAGGGCCTCACCTGCCCTTCCCGTCCCGGCAGCCCCACCATGGAACAATATAAAGAAATGCTCAGCCGCTATTCCTGGGGCATCATCATCGGCGGCCCCAACAAGCATATCACCCAGAAGGTTTCCTTCCATCTGGAGGGCAAGGCTTTCGGCGATGGCTATTACTTCGCTTTCTCCATGAGCGATTGCGGCCTGTGCAAGGAATGCGCCGGGCATACCGGGGGCGAATGCCGCCACGTGAAGCAGGCCCGGCCGGCTTTCCACAGCGTGGGCATTGATGTGTTCAAAACCGTGCGCCAGTTCGGCCTGCCCATCGGCACCCTGAAGGATCCCGATCATGAAGCGCAGAACTGGTATGCCGCTGTGTTTGTGGAGTGAGTTAGTTGGGTTTATTCAGGGGGCTTCTCGCCCCCTATCCCCCCGGCAGGGGTATCACCCCTGCACCCGCTTTGCGAAAAGGCGAGCAAATTCTATTCTTGTTTTTTCCGCATGGAGCATTGAAGAACGAAAGCTTTTTCAGCCACGGGCTGTATGAAAACAGGAAAAGTGGGTGGTGAGAATGGATTCTCCCCACGCCGTTTCGCTGTTTTCCCCGGG
>JAZUQI010000133.1:0-1616 GCA_045605625.1 Clostridia bacterium | reverse complement strand
ACCGGATTCCGGCGGAAAACCCGGAAAAAAATCTGCCCCTGGTGCAGGCATTTCTGAAGAAACGGGGGCATACCCTGCCAAAGGACGCCCTGCTCCGCGGCCTTGCGCCCCGGCTGCTGGCCGAAAAGATGAAGGGATTATCCCTTACCGATATGGCCCGGATGCTGTGCGCCTTTCCGGTGCCCATTCTGGGGCTCAGGGGCATGGAATATGCCCAGGTGACCAGAGGCGGCATGGATACCCGGGAATTTTTCCCCGATACACTGCAATCCCGCCGTGCCCCCGGCCTGTATGCCGCCGGGGAAATGCTGGATGTGGATGGGGATTGCGGCGGATTCAATCTGCAGTTTGCCTTTGCCTCCGGCCTGATTGCCGGGGCGGCGGCGGCCAATCGGCCTTGAAAACAGGAGGATATGAAATGGAACATGAATTTCTTTCTCTGAAGCCGGGCACCTTGCTGGCCCCTGTGCCGGCGGTGATGGTATCCTGTCAGCGGCCCGGGGAAAAGCCCAATGCCATTACTCTGGCCTGGGTGGGCACGGTATGCTCCGATCCGCCCATGGTATCCATCTCCATCCGGAAGGAAAGGTATTCCTATGATATCGTCAGGGAAACCGGGGAATTCATCATCAATCTGTGCGGGGAGGAAAATCTCCGGGCTACCGATTACTGCGGGGTCAAATCCGGCCGGGACGAGGATAAATTTGCTGCCTGCGGCCTGACCGCCCTGCCGGTGGAGGATTATACCGCCCCTGCCATCGGGGAATGCCCCATCTATCTGGCCTGCAAGGTGGAATCCGTTCAGGAACTGGGCACCCATGATCTTTTCCTGGGCAGGATCACGAAAATGGGCGTGCGCAAAGATCTGATGGATGAAAATGGCCGTATCGATTATAACAAGGCCCATCTGGTGGCCTATAATCACGGGGCCTATTATAAACTGGGGGAAGCGCTGGGCTTCTTTGGCTATTCCGTAGCTGCGCCGGATGTGCTGGAGCGGCGGATGCAGCAATTGAAATAATGCATTTTCTTTGCAAGGCGGCTTTCAGGCCGCCTCAGACTGTCAAAAAACCCCTGGGATGCGTCGAAGGGCCGCAGCCCTTCGACTTTGAATCCGCAGCCGGCGACATGTGCGCCGGCGAGGAGCAAAAGGATTTTGCTTCCTATATCAATTTACGACCGTAAAAATAGGTTTTTCAGCTCCAAATCTGGGGCTGAAAAACCATTTTTACAGTAAATGTGATGGATCGAATGAAAAACTGCTTCAGCAGATTTTCATTCGCAGGTTGTCAAAAATACTTTTTTGACAACCTAAAACGCAGAAAGCATCGCCTTCTGCGTTTCATCTTATAAATCCAGCAATTCCTTTACTTTCAAAGAAGCGGCCTTTACAGCATTCTTCTTTTCCCCTTCGCTTACCAGCTGCTCCACCGCATCCCGGATGGAAACATCCTGCAGCAGCAGATCGAAGATCCGCGCTTCCAAAGAGGCCTGAATCTGCGGCTTTTCTTCCGGGAGCTTAACACCCCGCAGATCCGCCACCAGGCAATATTCGCCCTTTTCGCTCTTCTCATTGGCAAGAAGTGCGGCCAGAATCTCTTCCGGGGTACCCCGGA
>JAZUQI010000132.1:0-1851 GCA_045605625.1 Clostridia bacterium | reverse complement strand
GCCCAGGTGCATCACGGCGGCGGTCTGCCCCTTGTGAAGTTCACTCATAATGCCGGCCACGAAAACACCCCCGAAGACGAATCCTACGTCCGTGAAACCGGCCATCCCCATTACCGTGCCGATGACGCCATGTGGCTGTTCCCCACGGTGTATAAGTACATCGCCGAAACCGGCAATCTGGATTACCTGAACGAAGTGATTCCCTTTGCCGATAAGGACGAAGGCACCGTGCGTGAACATTTGAAGCGTGCCATCGATTTCACCATGAACCATCTGGGACCCCACGGCATGCCTGCCGGCCTCCATGCCGACTGGAACGATTGCCTGCGCCTTGGTGCCACCGGTGAAAGCACCTTCGTTGCCTTCCAGTTCTACTATGCGCTGCAGATCATGCAGGAATTCTGCAAGGACGAACCGGAATATGTTGCTTACCTCAAGGGCATTGCCGAAAAGCTGCTGAAGACCCTGAACGAAGAATGCTTCGAGGGCGACCGCTTCATCCGTGGCTTCACGGAAAAGGGCGCCGTTATTGGCAGCAAGAAGGATAAGGAAGCCGCTATGTGGCTCAATCCCCAGTCCTGGGCCGTTATCAGCGGCGCCGCTACGGCTGAACAATCCGATGCCATCCTGCAAACGGCCAATGAACTGCTGAACACCCCCTATGGCGTGCAGGTGATGTATCCCCCGTACCGCTACGAAGCTTTCGACGGCGCTCTGATGCTGCTGTTCAACCCCTGCACCAAGGAAAACGGCGGTATCTTCTGCCAGATCCAGGGTTGGGCCATTCTGGCGGAAGCCCTGCGTGGCCACGGCGGCCGTGCTTTCCAGTACTTTGCTGAATCCAGCCCTGCTTCCTTCAACGATAATGCGGACCTGCGTGTGATTGAACCTTACGTGCATGGCCAGTTCATTGAAGGGAAGGACAGCCCCTTCGCCGGCCGCAGCCATGTGCATTGGCTGACCGGCACCGCTTCCACCGTCATGGTTGGCTGCGTGGAAGGCATCCTGGGCCTGCGCCCCACCACCGAAGGCATTGTGATCTCCCCCGCCTTCCCCGCCGAATGGGATGGCTTCACCATGGTGAAAAACTTCCGTGGCAAGAAGCTGAATATTACGGTGGATAACAGCGCCCATAAAGAAGGCAATCCTGAAAAGTATATCCTCAACGGTGTGGAACGTGCAGCCGGCCTGATCAAGGCGGAAGAATTGCTGGACGTGAACGAAATCACTGTGGTGATGTAAAAAACATAAACCAAAGCCCCGGCATAACGGCCGGGGCTGTTTTTGTGCAAATTTCTCGCTCATTTGATTTTCTTGAAATTCCCGTAGGTTTCATTGATGGTTTTGGAAAAGGCGAAAGTGCCGTCATACTTTTGCAGAATCTTCTGGAACTCCACAATCTGGTGATTATTCACCACGCAAAGCAGCACGCTTTTTTCGCCGCTGTAGAAACCGCCGGTGGCGGATATCCGGGTGCAGCCATGCTTCAGGGTTTTGTAAATATCCTGCTTCAGTTCGTCGGGATGGGAAGTGATGATGGTGAATTCGCAGGCGGTTTTTGTGCCTCGGATGATGTAACTGCCCACAAAACTGGAAATGAAGCAATACAGAATGCACAGGCACACCGGCTTGTAATTATAAATCAGGTGGCCGGAAGCGTCCGTTTCCGCATAGACGAAGAAGGAAATGGCGGCCACCACAGCATTCAGGGCGAAGGTGACCCAGAAGAAATTCAGTTCCGGCTTTTTCGTGCTGATGTATTTGGAGATAATATCCGTTCCCCCGGTGGATGCCTGCTGCCGGAAGCAAACGCCATACACAAAGCCGCTGATGACACCGCTGAGAATCACG
>JAZUQI010000131.1:0-2935 GCA_045605625.1 Clostridia bacterium | reverse complement strand
TGATCACCCGCTTCCCCGAAGCCCTCATCGTGGTGCTCACCCCCCTGCACCGCTGCAACGAGTGCGACCCCAACGGCCCCTTCGGCCGCCGCCCCGGCACCCTGAAGGATTATGTGAACATCATTCGGGAAGTGGCGGAATACTATAGCCTTCCGGTGCTGGATTTGTACAAGGAAAGCGGTATGCAGCCCGATGTGCCCGTGATTCAGGAAATGTACGTGCCCGACGGCCTGCACCCCAACGATGCCGGCCACGAAAAGCTGAAAAACCTGATTTATTCTTTCCTGAAAAACCGCTGACTGGAAAAATCATTGCACAGGCCCGGTTTTTATGGTATACTAAGGATTAGGAATCTGCCAGCAGATTCCGGGTCGCCGGGCGGCGGTTCGTTTCCCGTGCGGCCACCATCACGGTATACGAAGATGTATCCCTGTGAAAAAGCGCAATTTCCCCCAAGCCCTTCGCAAGAAGGCAAACCAAAGTGGAGGCAAAGCATGTACAAACTGCTGATCGTTACGGATCGGGAAGATATCCGGCAAATGTTTGAAACCCAGGTGGATTGGGCGAAGCTGAATTTCCGCACTCCCCGGATTGTGGATAACGCCGAAAGTGCCATCGAATTGATGAACACCAAGGCCGTGGATGCGGTGGGGCTGCATTTGCCCAAGGCCAAAGCGGCTTCTCTGGTGCGGTTTTTGAATTACGGCCGTCCCAGCCTGCCCATCTTTGCCGTATACGCTTCTTTGGAAAAGCAGCTGAACGTGCTGAAAGATACCAGCCATTTGCTGGATAAATTGCATCAGGATTTCGCCGATGATGTGTATGATGAAGAAACCATGCTCACCATCCAGCGGGATGAACTGATCCACAATATGCTGTCCGGCGAATACAGCGATTGGGAAAGGCTGGAAAGCCTGCTGAAATTAACCAGGCTTCGCATCAACCCCAAGGGCACCTGCGTATTGTATGAAATTGATATGCCCCAGGGCGATGTGTTTTCCGATCATCATTACCACGCCCAGAGCCGCCTGGAAAGGGCCCTGCGCAACAACTTCTTCGGCCGCTATGTGGATGGCATTTACTACGCCGTGGCGGTGCTCACCCCCCGGCATGTGCGCCTGGTGTGCATCCCCATGATGAACGAGGCCCAGGAAGATGCGGAACGTTTCGCCGCCCGGGCGGATGAACATGTGCAGGATGCCATCAGCCGCATTCAGGAATACCTGGATCTGGATATGGAAGTAACGGAATCTGCCTGGCTGCAAGGCCTGCAGGAATTCATTGAAAACGCAAAAGCCATCACCGAATAAAAGGAGGAACACATTATGGGATTTTTTGATCTGCTGAAAGGCCAGCTGATTGACGTCATCGAATGGACGGATTCTTCTTCCAACACCATGGTGCACCGGTATGACCGGGGCGGCAAGGAAATCATGATGGGTGCCCAGCTTACCGTGCGGGAAAGCCAGGTGGCCGTCATGGTGAACGAAGGCCAGATTGCCGATGTGTTCACCCCCGGCCGCTACGAACTTTCCACCCAGAATATGCCCATCATGACGGCGCTGCAAAGCTGGAAGTTCGGCTTTAATTCCCCCTTCAAGGCGGAAGTGTATTTCATCAACACCAAGCAGTTCCTGGATCTCAAATGGGGCACGTCCAACCCCGTCATGATGCGGGATGCGGAATTTGGCATGGTGCGCCTGCGGGCCCACGGCATTTATTCCTTCCGGGTGGCGGATCCTGTGGCCTTCCTGAAGGAAGTGTTCGGCACCAGCGCCTATATGACGGTGGAAGGCGTGGAAGGCCAGGTGAAGCGCACCTTGGTTTCCGGCCTTTCCGATGCCATCGCCCAGAGCAAGATTCCCGCTTTGGATCTGGCCGCCAATTATGACGAACTTTCCCAGTACGCCCTGCAGGTGCTGGCCCCCCGGATTGAAAACCTGGGCCTGAAACTGGAAAGCTTCATCATTGAAAATATCTCCCTGCCCCAGGAAGTGGAACAAGCTATGGACCGGCGCACCTCCATGGGCGTGGTGGGCGATTTGAATAAATACACCCAGTTCCAGGCTGCCGAAGCCATGCGGGATGCCGCCAATAATCCGGGCGGTGCCGCCGGCATGGGTGCCGGCATGGGCGCCGGCATGATGATAGCCCAGGCCATGCAGATGGCCGGCCAGCAGGCCCCTGCTGCCGCTGCCGCCCCTGCCGGGGAAACCAAGTTCTGCTGCGAATGCGGCCAGAAAATTCCCCGCAGCGCCAAGTTCTGCCCCGAATGCGGACAAAAACAAGCATAATCCTTTTCAAAGGGCTGCGCCTGAAAAAGGTGCGGCCCTTTTTTTGTCCGTTTTATGATGAAAAATAAGCAAATTTTTCCCGTTTTCCGGCTTGCTTTTTGGGGCTTGATAGTGTAGGATGTAAGGTGAGGAAATGAGGGCCTGCTTATCATCGCCCCTGCCTCACGTAACATTGTTTCACCTTGTAAAAATAAAGAAAAGAGGTTCTGTGCATCATGAAGCAGATCGACTTGACCCGCTATGGCATCACCGGTACCACTGAAATCCTGCGCAACCCCTCCTTCGAAGTGCTCTTTGAAGAAGAAATGAACCCTGCCCTGGAAGGCTTTGAAAAAGGCCAGCTGACGGAACTGGGTGCCGTGAACGTGATGACCGGTATCTACACCGGCCGCTCCCCCAAGGATAAGTTCATCGTGATGGACGAAAATTCCAAGGACACCGTGTGGTGGACCTCTGATGAATTCAAAAACGATAACAAGCCCGCTTCCAAGGAAGCCTGGGAAGAATGCAAAAAGCTGGCTCAGCAGCAGCTGTCCAACAAAAAGCTGTACGTGATGGACGTTTTCTGCGGCGCCAATGCCGATACCCGCATGTCCATCCGCTTCATCATGGAAGTGGCCTGGCAGGCTCACTTTGTGAAG
>JAZUQI010000130.1:0-1796 GCA_045605625.1 Clostridia bacterium | reverse complement strand
GATGCGGTGATCCGCATTCTCAATCAGGTAATCAAGGTGGGGGCTATTTTTCTGGGGGTGCGTGCCGGGGTGGCAAAGGGCAGCGAAAACGCCATCTGGAAGGGGGCGCTGATTGGCCTTTTGTACATGGGGGTGGGGGTGGTTGTGTATGCCCTCATTGCCGGGCAGCAGCTCACCTTGCTTTCCTACCTGCTGGATGTATTGATGGGCGTGGCCGCAGGGGGCCTTTCCGGCATGCTGGTGGGCAGCATGAAATAATTGACAGGCTGAAAGCCCCTATGGTATAATAAGGATTAGGAATCTGCTTGCAGATTCCGGGTTGCCGGGCGGTGGTTCGTTTACCGCACGGCGACAATCATGGTATAATAATGCTTACAGCAACACAAAGGGAGGATTGAGAATTCTAAGGTAGAGGAAAATTTGCAGTGTAACAACCGATTGGGAGAAGGAAAAGCCTTCTTCTTGTTCCGGTGCGCTGTGAATGCCTTAGAAGGATCAATCCTGATTTCTATTTTTGGGTAGATTTTCTTTTTCGGCTGTTCCGGCGTGCCCGCATGGACCGGAGGTGAAAAGATGCTTTTTGGATGAAAGAACCATAATTTCATGAATCATCCCAAAACAGAAAGGAAGAAATACCATGAAGAACTATGAAAAATACTTGACCAAGGAATATTTGATGGGCCCCAACTGCCTGCGTTTATTGCGTGAACTGGTGGAAAAGGCCCCGGATGCGGTGCAGGGAAGGGTGTTGGATATGGGCTGCGGCTGCGCTTTGACCAGCCTGTATGCCGCCCGGGAAACCAAAGCCCGGCAGGTGTTTGCCATGGACCTTTGGATTTCCGCCGCCGATAACTGGAAGCGCATTCAAGATTGGGGCATGGAACACAGCATGATTCCCATCCATGCCGATGCCAGCCAGATGCCCTTTGCGGAGGAATTCTTTGACGCCATCATCAGCCTGGATGCCTATCATTATTTCGGAAGGGAAAAGGGCTATTTTCAGCAAAACGTGCTGCCCCTTCTGAAAAAAGGGGGCTATGCCCTGCTGGCCGTTCCCGGCATCCGGAAGGAATGGGCGGGAGATGTGCCGCCCATCATGCAGGAATGGGCCGGGGATGAATGGGATTATTTCCATTCCTGCCCCTGGTGGCATTCCCTTTTGCAGGAAGGGTATGAGGATGTGATGGAAGTAAAGGTGTGGGAAGCGGCCTGCCATGAAGCGGCCTGGCAGGATTGGTTTAACTCCGGCCATGCATACGCCCTGGCGGATAAAGCCTGCATGGATAAGGGCCTGAAGGAACACACCAATTTCGTGATGATACTGATTCGCAAAAAGTAAAAAACCAAATCATAGGCCGGGAGGGGAAACCTTCCCGGTTTTTTGCCGTTTTGTATTGACAAGCAACCTGTATTTCGGTGTATAATAAAGTGTTAGTGTCTATGAGAGAGGGGAATGGGAACATGGAGCCGTAAAGCGCACTCCGGATACCTTTTTCAGAAAAAACGATTGAAGGAGTGGAAAAAACCATGACCGATTTAGAAAGAGAAGTGGCGTGCCGACGCACGTTTGCCATTATCAGCCATCCCGATGCCGGGAAAACCACCCTGACGGAAAAGTTGCTGCTTTACGGCGGGGCCATTCGTCAGGCTGGCAGCGTGAAAGCCCGCCGGGCGGAACGCCACGCCACCTCGGACTGGATGGAAATTGAAAAGCAGAGAGGCATTTCCGTTACCTCCTCTGCCATGCAATTTGATTTTGACGGCTATCATATCAATATTCTGGATACCCCCGGCCA
>JAZUQI010000129.1:0-8649 GCA_045605625.1 Clostridia bacterium | reverse complement strand
CTTCTGCTAAGAGGCTGCAAACCCATTTTTACAGTAAATGTGATGGAATCGAATGAAAGAGCGTTTTACGCACTTTCATTCGCAGGGTGTCAAAAATTCTTTTTTGACACCCTGAGCGGTTCTATTTAAGAATCGCTGCTTTTTGTTTCCAGATGAATGGGAAGGGTAAACAGGGCGGCGGCAATGATTCCCACACAGCCGATTGCAAAATCAATCCACGGGCTCCATTCAAGGGCATAGGATGCACAGGAAAACAGAAAATAGGGCACCGCAAACCAAAGGAATATTTTCAAATGCCGCAGGGCAAAGGCCTTTCGCTGGGCGCTTGTGGCCTTCAGGGCCTCTTCAAAGGTGACGCCGTTGATCCAGTACACTTTTTCGTTCACGTAAATCATATAAATCAGCACCGCAACCCCAAGGGACATCACCTGCATCACGCCCCTCAGCATGGCCTTTTCCGGCAGAAAGCAGCAGGCCAGCGTCAGCGCCAGATAGCCCATAAGCCACAAAACCAATCCGCCATAGCTTTTCTTTTCGTCCATACCCCAATCCCCCTTTTCTTCATCCTACCATATCCTTTCCTGCGGCACAACATCCTTTTGCATAATTTTCCGCCAAAGAACGCACACTTTTGAAAAAAGGAGGAATGCGTTCATGGAAAAACAGCCCAAGAAATGGAACCCCCTTGGCACCGCCGACCTGATGGATAAAAAAGCCCACGCCGACGTGCTGGGCAGCTACACCGGCGTGCCTCACGACCCGGAAGACCCCATGCCCGTACAGGATGCGGATGATTTGTAACAGCTAAACAAACGAAAAAGGCAGGTGCGGAAGGATAGGTTCGCCCCTGCTTTTTTTCATGCAAAAGAAATTTCCCTTCGCTTTCTTCACCCCACGCTCTCTTCCAGCCCATTGGCCGGAAGGAAGCCAAAGAAGGTTTTTCCCTTCATCTCTACACGCACATACGCCCATTGTTCATCCAAAGAGGCCAGCCAATCCACCCGTGTACCTTTTTCCAGCGTGGCAAAGGGGGCTTTTGTGCCGGTGGGGTCATCGGTCAGCATGCAGGGCATCGTCAGGATTTCACTTCGCCGTTCATGGAAGGAAATGGGCGGCACCACGCAGCCCTCTTTCAGCCCCTCCTGGGAAACCCAGCCATACCGGCCCTTCTGGGCATCGATTTCATAATGGATCAGAAGATAGCCATTGTATTCCCCCATCACCCGGATGGGGCCGTTTGTGGAAACCACCGCCTTGCCGTTGCCGCTGCGGGGGTATTGGCTGCCGGGGCCCATGTACACAGGCAGCCGCTGATCCTTATCAAATTCCGCCGGATACAATTGCAAAACCGGCGGTCTTCTCCCCGGCAGGCTGTACCGGGGCAGGGCGTAAAAATCCAGTGCTTGGATATCCGTGTTCAGGGTGCGGCTGATGCGCTCCACATCGTCATCGCCGATATTAGAAAGCACAATTTGCCCTTCTTCCATATCCCCGTAATGGCCGGGGCCGAACTGATACTGTTTCAGGTGCAGGGAACCGTTCTCCCAGTGAAAGGTAACGCTTTCCACCACTTTTTCCGAATCCTCCAAAGAAATGGAAAGCCATCGCCCGTCGGAGGTTTGGGGAAAATGGCCTTCCCTATCCCAATAGGGATGGAAAACGCTTCCCTCGGGATACACGCCCATGTTAAGAAGCTGCACGTCATCCTGCTTTCCTTGAGGAAGGGCGGCGGCGGTAGAAAAACGCAGCTGCCATGTATCTTTTTCCCATTGATAAATCACCAGCGTGTTTTGGCCCTGCTGTTCCAGCAGCACCAGGGCGCTGGGAACGCCCCTGTCATCCGCCATTTTAACAGCATCCAGCAAAACGGAATCGGGGAAGGCGGCGCACACATCCGCCCGGATGCCATCCGGCAGCGCAGGGGCATTTTCCCCAAGGGCGGCAGATAGCAGGCAGCAAAACAGCCAGATAAGCAACGCACATTTTTTCACGGCAAATTGTCTCCTGTAAAAATGGAATGGGGTTCATCCATAGAACGAACCGGACGGCCGCTTTCTTCCTTATATTTCCTGCAAAATCTTTTTCAGCACCGGGTAGATGGCCTTGGCCATGCGATACATACCCAGGTCATTGGGGTGCAGGCAATCGTTGGTGCAGGCGAAGCGATCCTCCGTGCCAAAGAAGGTTTCCCCATCCAGGAAATACACGTTTTTGTCCCCGGCGGCCACGGCGGATTGATAAGTATCGTAAATAATTTGCCGTCGCTCCCGGCTATCGGCATCAAAATCAAAATTGGGCTTGGTCATGAACAAAACCGGCAGGTTCGGGGAATGGACCCGGATGCGCCGGAAGAAGGGGGCATGGGTTTCCTTCAAGTGGGCGGCGTTGGGGGCGTTGTGATCGTAATCCATCACCAGCACGGATTTTTCGATGCCATTGATATAATCCGCCATGATGGCTTCCCCCTTGGCACAGCCGGAAAAGCCGAAGTTGTAATAATCCGCATCCAGCCACCGGGAAAGCAGGGCGTTATAGGCATTGCAGGGCATGCTGCAGCAGCCCCCTTCGGTGATGGAGGAGCCGTAATAAAGAATGGGCGTTGCATAGCGGTAGGCCGTGGGGGCCTCCACCCTTGCCTCGTCATCCAAATCGATGAAAATATCGGTAATTTCCTCGTTCCGGGGCAGGAACAGCGTCACATCCTCCATCTTCTTTTCCTTGCGGAAGGTGCCGGAGGCAACAGGCTCTGCATATCCCTGCCGGGGCATCACAAGGCCCAGATACCGGGCCGTTTGCCTTTCCCCCACAAACACATTGCCGCTTTGGGCGGCATAAAGGCTCATGCCAATATCCACGTTAATGGACTTGAAATGGATGCGGAACTGCAGCGTTTCGGAATCCGTGCGGAAGCACAGCCGGGCCCCGGGGCAGCGGTGGGCCAGCTGCCAATCCACAAATTCTTTGGGAAGCTTTTCCGTCAGTTCATCCGGCAGGCGCCACAAAGTGCCCGTCTTTTCAAAAAGCGGTGCGCCGAATACCCGGAAGGGGGATTGGGTAAAGGTATAGGTTTTCATGAAAGCAAAGCCCTTTCTTGCATTTTATCTGCCCTGATTATACGAAGAAGCCCCTTCTTTGTCAATTCTTCGGCGGTTTCTGTCCATATCTTTTCGTTTTTTTGCTGGACAAACGCAGAACTTTTCGGTATGATGAAACTGACGAAAATTTGTTTGTGAAGGAGCGATTTTTTTATGCAATACGTTCCCTTTGGAAAGCATGGCTTTGACGTATCCCGGCTGGGCATGGGCTGCATGCGCCTGCCCACCATGGAAAAGGACGGCAAGCGGGTGATTGACCGGGCCGCCGCTATTTCCATGATTCGCCATGGCATCGATCAGGGCATCAATTATGTGGATACCGCTTATGGCTACCACGACGGGGAAAGCGAAATCGTGGCCGGGCTGGCCCTGAAGGACGGCTACCGGGAAAAGGTGACGCTGACCACCAAGCTGCCCGTATGGCTGGTGAACGAAGAAAAGGATATGAACCGGCTGCTTGACGAACAACTGAAAAAGCTGGATGTGCCCTACCTGGATTTCTATATCCTGCATGCCCTGAACAAAGGCAGCTTTGAAAAAATGCAGGCCTTTCATTACAAGAAATTCTTCAAGGAAGCCCTTTCCGACGGCCGCATCCGCCACACCGGCTTTTCCTTCCATGACGGCAAGGAAGCCTTCCTGAACATCCTGAACGATTACGATAACTGGGGCATGGCCCAGATCCAGTTCAACTACCTGGATGATGATAAGCAGGCCACGGAAGAAGGCCTGCTTGCCGCCGGAAAGGCCGGCGTGCCCATCGTCATCATGGAGCCCCTCCGGGGCGGCGCCCTGGCCAATCCGCCGGCGGATATCCGGCCCCTGATGGAAAACCATGAACCGAAAAAGAGTGCCGTGGAATGGGCGTTTTCCTACATCGCCGATTATGCGGAAGTGGCCACCATCCTTTCCGGCATGAGCAACCAGCAGCAGCTGGAAGAAAACCTGAAAGTGTTTGACCACCTTACCGTGGGCGGCTTATCCGCAGAAGACAAGGCCTTCATCAAGGAACTGAAAAAGGCCTATCTGGCCCGCATTCCCATTGGCTGCACCGGCTGCCGCTACTGCGTGCCCTGCCCCAATGACGTGCGCATTCCGGATATTTTCCATGCCTATAATGAAAATGCCATGTTCGGCCAGGAATGGAAATACAACTGGAATTACAAAAACATGACGGAAAAGGGCACCGACGCCTCCAAGTGCGTGGGCTGCGGTGCCTGCGAAGGTGCCTGCCCCCAGGGCCTGCCCATCATTGATTTGCTTTCCCGGATTGACACGGAGTACAAAAACAAGTAATATATTCCCATGAAATGGGTCATCATACAGCAGGGTGAACGGGTTTCATCCTGCTGTATTTTTGAAGGAGGCACGGGGAATGCAGGAACGGTTTTTGTTTGGCTTCATCCCGGTGTATGGGCTGTTGATTGCCACGGGCATTTTCATTGCCCTGCTTTTGTGCATCAAGCAGGAAAAGGAAAAGGGCTTTCCTGAGGATACCGCCATTGACCTGGTCCTGTGGGTGGTGCCGCTGGCGGTATTGGGGGCCCGGCTTTATTATGTGGCCTTCCAATGGCAGCAGTACCGGCATAACCTGCTTTCCATTCTGTATGTATGGGAAGGGGGCCTGGCCATTTACGGGGGCATCATCGGCGGCGTGGTGGGGGGCTTTCTTTTTGCCAAAAAGAAAAAGCTGCCCTTTTTGCGGCTGGCAGATATGGTGGCCCCGGTGCTGATTTTGGCCCAGGCCATTGGAAGATGGGGCAATTTCATCAACGGCGAAGCCTACGGCTATGAAATGCTGAACCCGGCGCTGCAGTTTTTTCCCCTTTCGGTGTACATAAACGGCACGTGGCACATGGCCACCTTCTTTTACGAATCCATGTGGAACCTGGTGGGCTTTCTTATTCTGTGGCTGCACCGGAAAAAGGTGCGCCGGGACGGAAACCTGTTTTTCTGCTACCTCATCTGGTACGGCCTTGGCCGCAGCGTGATTGAAGGGCTGCGGATGGACAGCCTGATGCTGGGCCCCTTGCGGGTGAGCCAATGGGTAAGCCTTGTGCTGGTCATCGCCGGGGGAACCATTTTGTTCCTGCGCAACCGAAAAAAGGCTTCCCGGTAAACAGGAAGCCTTGGTTTTATTTCTTTAGTTCAGGCTGCACTTCATCTGGCTGAATTTCTGGCAAGCGGCCTGAATATCCGCATCCTGGGCCGGTTTCACCGGGTACCAGCCTTTTTCATGCATCTGCTGGAAGAGGGCAAACTGATCCTGCCCCACTTGCAGGTATGCATCGTTCAATACCCGGCGCAGGGAAGGGTTGGCGGCTTCCGTCACCATGGCGGTAAGGCCGGCCATCAGGGCCTTTTCATGGCAAAGCAAATCCAGCGCCATTTCCTGGTCAGTCAGGGTTTGGCTGGGGGGGCAGGCGGCAGGGGCAGCGGTATGTTGTTGCATATTCTGCATGGTGCATTCCTCCTTCTTAATG
Source organism: Clostridia bacterium (assembly GCA_045605625.1). Taxonomy (GTDB): domain Bacteria; phylum Bacillota; class Clostridia; order Christensenellales; family Aristaeellaceae; genus RUG563. Next base: position 3,071 of record JAZUQI010000129.1, on the reverse strand, counting down.
GCAGTTGCAGCCGTTCAATACGTCCTGCAGGGCGGAGAACTGCTGGCAATGGTGCTTGGCAATGGCCAGGGCAGATTGCTGGAAGGCCGGGTCCTGAAATTCCTTGCCATAGGCAGCAGCCACACGGCTCACATTGGCCAGCTGGGTCAGCTGGTCTTCCAGAATGGTCAGGTCCTTGCTGGTCAGGTTGCATTTGGGTGCACAAGGCATGATTCATTCCTCCTCAAATGAAGTATTTTTTCGTTCCCGTTTCAGTATGCCCGAAACGGCAGTTTTTATAAGGAGCGTTGATGGAAATGGCAAACAGATGGCCCATCTACCGGGCGTTTGTGCATGTTATGCCCAAACATGGGAAAATCAACCATGAAAATATTCCGGATGCCAGGGCGGCGGAAAGCATTTTGCGAAAGCACCGGTGCCTGGGGGCCAGCTTATGCACCTTTGATGCGCAGGGCGTGACCGGCAGCCTTTCATTCGGCGAAGCACGAAAGGGCGTTCTGGCCAAAGAGGATACGGTATACCGCATTGCTTCCATCAGCAAAATGGTGACGGCTCTGCTTCTGATGCGGCTGTGGGAAAAGGGAAAGGTTTCGCTGGATGAAGATGTGGCTGCCTATTATCCCATCAACCTGCGCCATCCCCGGGCGAAGGACAGGCCCATCACCCTGCGCATGCTGGCTACGCACACCGCCGCCATCCATGACGGCGAAGTCTATAACACCGGCATTGCGAAAAATGAGGCGGCTTCCCTGCTTCTGCAGGGGGATAGCTTTGCCGCCCATCTGCCGGGAGAAACCTGGGAATATTCCAATTTCGGGGCCGGGCTGATGGGGGCCATTTTGGAAGGGGCCACCGGGGAGGATTTTGAAGCCCTGATGCAAAGGGAAGTGTTTGCCCCCCTTGGGGTGCAGGCCACGTTCTATCCCCAGAAGGTGCAGGGGGAGCTGGCAGATGCCACCCGGATTTTGCCGCCCCAGCGGCAGCCCAATTTCAATGCCCTGAAAAGGCAGCAAAGGCCCTTGCCGGAAGGAACGCCCGATGCGGAGCGGCACTATAACCTGGCCCACGGCAACCTGTGCATCAGCGCCGGGGAGCTTTGCAAGCTGGGCATTGCCGCCATGGTGCCGGGCTTTTTGCAGGAAAGCACATTGCAGGAAATGCGGAAGGTGGAGCGTCCCTTCGGTGCCCGGGCCCATAACCTGAGCCAGGGCATTGGCACCTTCATTTTGCAGGATGCCGCCATCTGCCCCCGCACGCTGTACGGCCATCAGGGCATGGCGTATGGAGCCTGCCACGGCCTGTTCTTTGACGTGGAAAAGCAAAAAGGGCTGGTGCTGCTCACCAGCGGCATCAGCGAAGCAAGAAACGGCGTATTATCCGACGTGAACCGGGATATGATTCGCCTGTATTTGGCAAAGGAATGATTTTTTCATGGATACGGTTACGGAAGTAAAACGGGCCGGGGGCGTGGCCACCATCAAGTTTGCCTCCGGGGAAGTGGTGAAGGCCCCCTCCGCCTTGTATCTGGAGCGGCGGGTAAGGGCGGGCCAGGCGGTGGATGCGGAGGCATACCGGGCTTTCATAAGGGAAAAAGGCTATGCCCACGCCCTGAAAGCGGCGGTGGATTTTCTGGCCCTGCGGGAACGCAGCGAACAGGAAATCATCCAGCGGCTGAAACGGGTGCATTTTCATGAACATACCATTGCCCGGGTGATGGAAACGCTGGACAGCCACCACCTGTATTCCGATGAGCGCTTTGCCGAAAGCTGGGTGGCCCACCGGGCCCGGAAGTACGGTAAGCGGCGCATTCAAATGGAGCTGAAGCAAAAAGGCGTCACCGGATCTGCCGCCCAGCAAGCCCTGGATGGGCTGGATAGCGAAGCGGAACTTTCCGCCGCCGTCAAGCAGGCGGAAAAAATGGTGCACCGGGTGAAGGGCGATGCCCAGAAGATGATGCAGGCCCTTGTTCGTCGGGGTTATGACTGGCAAACGGCCAAAGCGGCCACTCATCGTGTGCTGGGAAAAGAAGCGGAGGACAGGTACGAATGAAAAAAGGATGGGCCGTATTGCTGTGCTGCCTGTTGCTGGGCACCGGGGCCCTGGCGGAAGATGCCGTTGTGTACGAAGCCCGAAGCGGCCAGGAATTTCGCCTGTCCACCGCCACCGAAAACGGCCGCAGCGTGGTGCGTGTGCCGGATGGGCAAACGGTGGATATTCTGGAATACGGGGATGACTGGTGCCTGGCCCGGTACGACGGCCAGCAGGGCTATCTGAAAACCCGGTGGGTGTATCATTTCCGCTCCCTGGACCCCATGCACTATGGCGTGCCGGGCAAAAAACCGGTGCCGGGGTATATCCGCCTCCTGCAGGATACCTTCATCAGCGGCGGCAAATTTCAGGGAATTTCGGCCGGGCAGGGCCGCATCCTCTGCGTGACAGCGGCCGGGGAAGAAGGGTATCAGGTGCCTGTCTGGCGGGGCGAAACCATGCTGCCTGCGGCCTGCGGCGTCTATTCCCCTTTTATTGCTTGGGATAAAGCCCAGCCCGGGGATATCATCGGCGGCTTTACCACCTTTTATGGGGATCAGCAGGGCAAATACTACCCCCGGGAAAGGGAACACAACATCATCCTTGGCTGCCAGCGCATTCACGGACAGGTGATCGGGGCCGGCGAAACCTTTTCCTTCAACGCCCTCTGTGCCCCATACAGCCAAAATAACGGCTATCAGTACGCACCCAATATTTCCAAAAAGGGCTACGGCTATGGCGGCGGCGTATGCCAGGTGACCACCACGCTATACAATGCGGTGCTCACCCTGCCCCTGCAGGTGGAAGCATGGGAGCTGCACCAGTACATCGGCGTGGCCTATGTGCCCCAGTTTTTCGATGCCGCTGTAGGCTCCCATTCGGATTTTTCCTTCACCAATCTTCTGCCCTCCCCCATTCAGCTGCAAGCCTTGCCCCAGAATGGGGCGCTGACGGTGCTGCTGCTTCGGGCGGAATAAAAAAGAGGAAAGGCAACCCTTCCCCCTTCCGGATCGCAGTATGGCTGGTTTTCTTTTCCCATGTCT
>JAZUQI010000128.1:0-11771 GCA_045605625.1 Clostridia bacterium | reverse complement strand
AAATGCGGGAGCCCTTCTGCCGGGCCACCATCTACACCCCCCAGGAATTTGTGGGCACGCTGATGGATTTGTGCCAGGATAAGCGAGGCACCTTCATCGATATGCAGTATGAAGGCAAGCGGGTGAAATTGCTTTACGATGTGCCGCTGAACGAAATGATTTTCGATTTCTTCGATCAGCTGAAAAGCCGCTCCAAGGGCTATGCCTCCTACGATTATGAAATCACCGGCTATCAGGCAAGCGACCTGGTGAAAATGGATATGCTGCTCAACGGCGATATCTGCGATGCCTTCACCATGATCGTTCACCGGGATAAGGCCTATGGCCGGGGCCGGGCCATTGCGGAAAAGCTGAAGGAAGTCATTCCGCGCCAGCAATTTGAAATTCCCATTCAGGCGGCCATCGGCGGCAAGATCATTGCCCGGGAAACGGTGAAGGCGGTTCGCAAGGACGTGCTGGCCAAGTGCTACGGCGGCGATATTACCAGAAAGAAGAAGCTATTGGAAAAGCAAAAAGAGGGTAAAAAGCGCATGCGCCAGTTCGGCACCGTGGAATTGCCCGGCGAAGCCTTTATGGCCGTTCTCAAAATGGGCGACGATTAAATGCAAGAAATCTTCGCCCCTTCCCGTTCATTCATTGTAGAATGTACAGAGGAGGTTTTCCTTTCATGAACATTATCGATATCATTGTGCTGGTCATCATCGGCATCAGCGTGGCCTATGGGCTGTATAAGGGGTTTGTGCATTCCCTGTTGTCCCTGGCCTGCGGCCTGATTGCCCTGTTTCTGGCCTTCACCTTCTCCCCCAGGCTTTCGGCCTATTTAAGCGGCAGCGCCGGGGTATCCTCCACATTGGCCACCTATACCGATGCCGTGGCCCGGGTGGGGGATTACAGCCTGGCATCCGCCCCGGTGGACGTTCTTTCCGATGATACCATCAACCAGATTCTGGCCAATGTGGATTTGCCGGAGGAAATTGGCACCATGCTGGAAAAGAACCTGAAGGGCCGCACCTTCCAGGGCATCGGGCTGAACACCGTGAACGATTATGTGTCCAACACCATCGTGTCCATTGCGGTGAATGTGCTGTGCTTTGTGGTGTGCTACGCCGTGGCCTATCTTGCCCTTTCCCTTGTGCTGAACCTGATTTGCCATGTGTTCCGCCTGCCCCTGTTAAAGCAATTGGATTGGCTGGCCGGGGGCCTGCTGGGGCTGCTTCGGGGGGCGGTGCTGGTGTATGTCATTTTCCTGATTTTGCCCCTGATCAATACCGTCATTTCCATGGAGGCCTTGGATACCCTGATGGCTGAAAGCACCCTGGCCCCCATCTTCCAGTCCGACGGGCTGTTTTCCCGGGTGATTTCCGGCAGCTTGTAATGAAAACAAAAAACATTGCTGCAAAGGCTGTGTCGAACTGAAACAGAAAGCCGGAAAAGGCTTTCTGTTTCTTGTATGGCTGCGATAAAATGAAAGCAACAAACCTGTTTTTTGCAGTTCGGTTGGCAGCGGCGAAGCAATTGAATTTGGGCGGAGGCTTATTCTTATGAAAGACGTAAATGATTCCATTTGCATTAAATCAGCAGAAACCGATGAGGAACTATGCGGAAGAGGATATGTGCATTGCACTTCATGGCAAGAAGCCTACAGAGGGATTGTAAGCGACCGATATCTGGATACGATGACGGTAGAAGCCACAACGGCACGTGCACGAAAGTTTCCGGAAAACACGCTTGTCGCAAAGGATAAAGAGAAAGTTGTCGGCTTTGCGGTGTATGGTGCATCGAAAGATGAAGATTTGCCGGATGCCGGAGAAGTTGTCGCCATCTATGTCCTTTCAGAATATTATGGCAAAAAAGTAGGCTATCGATTGATGAACGAAGCCTTTTCCAGATTGCAAGCATACGATACGATCTTTTTGTGGGTACTTGAGAAAAATGAGCGGGCCATTCGCTTTTATCAAAAATATGGTTTTGAATTTGACGGATGCAAAAAGCAATGGAACCTTGGCACGCCGGTTTCCATCGTAAGAATGGTAAAGAAAAGAGCGTAAGTTATTCTTCCCTCCGTTCCGGCGGATTGCATTTGTGCAGTTTTCAAAGGAGCAAATGAATCTCCGCATCCATAACCAAACGGGCATTCAAGGCGATGGATGCCCGTTTGTTATTTTCAAATAGGTTGTCCTATAAAACTTCTTCTATTTGCAGCGCTTTTCTTTCCCAGGGCAGGGCTGGAAATTGGGGAAATATTGTGGTTTTTGTCCCTTGTTTTGGTTGACAGAAAGGCGCAAAAAAGGTATCATATTTATTGGAAAGAAAATAAGAATAACAGGCAGGGATGATTGTATGACCATTCAGGATATTGTAACCGTTCTGCACGCTAAAGTGCTTTGTGGGGAAGAAAAGCTTTCCCTTCCGGCGAAAACCGCCTGCTGCTCTGATCTGATGAGCGATGTGCTGGCCTTTGTGAATGAAAAAACAGTGCTGATCACCGGCCTTACCAACCCCCATGTGATGCGCACGGCGGATATGCTGGATCTGAAATGCATCGTGTTTGCCAGGGGCAAGGTGCCCACCGATGATATGCTGGAACAGGCAGAGGAACAGGGCCTGATCGTGATGACCACGCCGGTCACCGCCTTCACCGCCTGCGGCCTTCTGTACGAAGCCGGCCTTCGGGGCGTGCCCATTGACTGGCCCAAGGAGGATGTGCAATGAGCGCCATTCATGCCGTTTACCCCGTGGCGGCGGATGATTATACCTGCGCCGGGGAAGCCTCCACCGATATCAAGCGGAAACTTAAGCAGCTGGGCGTGGATAGCAAAGTGCTGCGCCGGGTGGCCGTGGCCAGCTACGAAGTGGAACTGAACCTGGTAATCCACTCCGACGGCGGTGAGCTGATTATGGATGTGGATGAAGGGGGCGTCACCCTGATTTCCCAGGACGTAGGCCCCGGCATTCCCGATATCCAGATGGCCATGCGGGAAGGCTATTCCACCGCCGATGAAGAGGCCCGTTCCCTCGGCTTTGGCGCCGGTATGGGCCTGCCCAATATGAAACGAAACGCCGATGGCTTTTCCATCGAAAGCGAAGTAGGCAAAGGAACGCGCATTGAAATGCGCTTCAACCTTGGCTGAAAAGAATAAAGGAAACATGCAAACATGGAAAAAGTAATCCGTTATCATTCGGTACGGCTGGATAAAAGCCGTTGCAAAGGCTGCACCAACTGCCTGAAGCATTGCCCCACGGAAGCCATCCGGGTGCGTAATGGCCGGGCGCATATCATCGATGAACGCTGTATCGATTGCGGCGAGTGCATCCGCATCTGTGATTATCATGCCAAAATCGCTGTGACGGATGATATTGCCGCCATCCACGGCTATCCCCATGCCATTGCCTTGCCGGCTCCCTCCCTCTACGGCCAGTTCCGAAACCTCAAATCCGTCAGCCCCATTCTGGATGCCCTGAAGCTGATTGGCTTTGATGAAGTTTTTGAAGTGGCACGGGGGGCGGATATCGTCAGCCGGGCCATCCACCAAAAGCTTCGGGAGCCCGGCCTGCCCCGGCCCCTGATTTCCTCCGCCTGCCCGGCGGTGGTGCGCCTCATTCAAGTGCGCTTCCCGGATCTGATCCCCAACATTGTGGACGTGCGCCAGCCCATGGAAGTGGCGGCCATGATTGCCCGGCAGGAATACTGCAAAAAGCATGATTGCCTGCCGGAGGATGTGGGCGTGTTCTTCATCACACCCTGCCCTGCCAAGATGACCGCCATCCGCAATCCCCTGGGCCAGGAAAAATCCGCCGTGGACGGGGCCATTTCCATGGTGGAAATTTACGGCGCCCTCAGGCCCTATATCAATAAAAACGTGATCACCCCCACCAAGCCCCAGGCCACCGGTTTCGGCCTTGGCTGGGCGGCCTCCAGCGGCGAATCCTCCGCCGTGTGCCCGGAAAACAGTTTGGCAGTGGACGGCATCCAGAACGTGATCCGGGTGCTGGAAGAAATCGAAAATGAAAAGCTGAATGACCTGGTGTTCTTTGAAGGCAATGCCTGCTCCGGCGGCTGCGTGGGCGGCCCCCTCACCTTCGAAAACAATTATGTGGCCAAGAACACCATCCGCAAGCTGGTGGATATTTCCGATAAAACCCACCCCATCGAAAGCGTGCCCCCCTCCATGATGACCAAGTATCCCCTCTATTTCGATACCGATATTACCCCCAACAGCGTCATGAAGCTGGATGATAACATGGCCGTCGCCATGAAAAAGCTGGAACGCATTGATGAAATCCTGAAGGATTTGCCGGGGTACGATTGCGGCTCCTGCGGCTCCCCCACCTGCCGCACTTTTGCCGAAGATATCGTGCGGGATTTTGCCGGGGAAATGGATTGCATCCATAAACTGCGGGATCAACTGAAAGTGATGGCCCAGCAAATGGTGGAGCTGGCCCAGACCAAACGTGAATAAAGGAGGTTTTTCCCTTGAAAGTATCCGAACTCATCCCCCTCATTGAGGCGGAATATATGACCCCCACCGTGTCCACGGATAAGGAAATCACTTGCGGCTACACCTGCGATTTGCTTTCCTGGGTGATGGCCCACGGCGATGAAGGCATGGCCTGGGTCACGGTGCAAACCCACATGAACGTGGTGGCGGTGGCCATGCTTTCCGAAATGGCCTGCGTCATTCTGCCCGAAAACATCGACATGGACCAGGATAGCCTGGAAAAGGCCACGGAAGAAGGCCTGTGCGTGCTGAAATCCCCCCTGTCCGCTTACGCCATTTGCGGCAAAATGGCCGCTGCCGGCATTCCGGCGGAAAACTGAGATGGAACAGCTGTTTGCCGATCTGCACATCCATTCCTGCCTGTCCCCCTGCGGCGATGATATGATGACCCCCGGAAACATCCTGGGCATGGCGCATCTGAAAGGCTTGGATATGGTGGCCATTGCGGATCATAACTGCGCCCGGAATTTACCGGCGGCTAAAATCATCGCCGATGCCTACGGCATACTGCTTGTTCCGGCCATGGAAATCACCACCCGGGAAGAAGTGCACATGCTTTCTTACTTCCCGGATGTGGATACGGCCCTGGCCGCCAGCGAAGCATTGCGCTCCCACCTGCCCAAAAAGAAAAATAAGCCCTCCTTTTTCGGGTATCAGCAGGTGATGAACGATGATGACGAAGTGATTGACGAGGAAGAAGCCCTGCTGATTGGCGCCACGGATTTGCCCCTCACCGATTGCCGGGATTTTATCCATGCCCACGGCGGCGTGGCGGTGCCGGCCCACATCAACCGGGGTTCCAACGGGCTGCTGATTAACCTGGGCCTTATGCCGCAGGAGCCCTTCTTTCCCTCTGTGGAAATCTGGCCCAAGCTGCCCTGCCCCATGGAAGCGGCGGATGGCAAGCATGTGCTGCACTCTTCCGACGCCCATTACCTGGAAGATATTCTGGAGCAGGAATTTTCCCTGAAACTGAAAGAACGTTCCGTGGCCGCCTTTTTGCAATGGCTGACGGAAAAGAAATAACCAAAGAAAGAAGGAACCCATTATGGACATGACTCTCCGCTGGTACGGCAAAGGTTTTGACAGTGTATCCCTCAAGCAAATCCGTCAGATTCCCATGGTGAAGGGCGTTATCACCACCCTCTACGATACCACCCCCGGCGAAGTGTGGCAAAAGGAACGCATTCACGCCGTGAAGGAAGATGTGGAAAGCTACGGCCTGAAGCTGTCCGGCATTGAAAGCGTGAACATTCACGATGATATCAAGGTGGGCCTGCCCAGCCGGGATCAGTATATCGAAAACTACATCACCACCCTCACCCGCCTTGGGGAAGAGGATATCCACATGGTGTGCTATAACTTTATGCCCGTCTTTGACTGGACCCGGTCGGACCTGAAAAAGCCCCTGCCCGATGGCTCCACCGCCCTTTCCTACGATCAGGAACTGGTGGATAAAATTGACGTGGAAAATATGCTGTCCAGCATGGAAGCAAAGGCCGATGGTTTTGTGCTGCCCGGCTGGGAACCGGAACGCATGGCAAGGGTGAAGGAACTGTTTGAAATGTACAAGGATGTGGACGAAGAAAAGCTGTTCAATAACCTGGTCTATTTCCTGAAGGCCATCATGCCCACCTGCAAAAAGTACGATATCCGCATGGCCATCCACCCCGATGACCCGGCCTGGCCCGTGTTCAACCTGCCCCGCATCATCACCGGCAAGGAAAAAATCCAGAAAATGCTGGATGCCGTGCCGGATATGGAAAACGGCCTCACCCTGTGCACCGGCTCCCTTGGCTCCAACCCCAACAACGATATCATCGATATGATCCACGCCTTCCGTGGCCGCATCCACTTCGCCCATGTGCGCAATGTGAATCACCTGGCTCCCGGCAAGTTTGACGAAGCCCCCCATCCCACCGAACTGGGTTCCTTGGATATCTACGGCATCATGAAGGCCCTCCACGATACCGGCTTTGACGGCCCCATCCGCCCGGACCATGGCCGCATGATCTGGGATGAAGTGGCTATGCCCGGCTACGGCCTCTACGACCGTGCCCTTGGCGCCTGCTACCTCTCCGGCCTGTGGGAAGCCAACAGCAAGAAATAAGTAAATATATTTTGCGAGAGGGGGATTTTGAGTCAAAATCCCCCTCTTGCGCTCTCCCCAAAACCAATTCGGGATTTTTCTTCTTTCATTTTCAATATGATTTTCTCCGCGAAGCTGTTGTAAATTACATAACAAAACCGCTGCTGCGATTTGCAACAGCGGTTATTTGTTTATTTCAGCATATCCAACGCTTCGTTCAGGGAAACGCATGTTGCATATCGTTTCGGCCACATGAAGCGGTTATAGTAGTTATACGTTTCTTCCCCGGTCATAAAATCATTATCGAAGGTGGTGTTTCCGCCCTCGGGCACGATCATCCGAAACCCATGCTCAAAACCGCATTTGATGGTAGCATCCATGCAGTAATCCGTCTGTAAGCCCGCTACCATCAATTGCTTTTCGCCTTTTTCCTGCAAATACGCCAACAGGCCGCTGTCCCGGAAGGGGCTGTTGACCTTTTTATCAAAGATTTTTTCGGAAGGAAGAGGGGCAAAGGCATCAAAAATATCAAAAGCATCCTTCCCTTTGGTCAAAGGCTGCCCTTCTCCATCGTCATGCCGCACAAAAACCACTTCCACGTCCTTTTCCCGTGCAACGGAAATCAAGGTTTGCACCGTGCTGACAAAGGTATCAAACCGATACAACTTTTCATTGCAAATGCCCTGCTGGGCATCAATCACCAGCAATACCATCGTCTATCCTCCCCAAATGCAACGGGAGGGGCAACCCCCTCCCCTACAGTGTCGGCATTCAGAAATGGCCGACATTCACCACATCATCTGAACGAACTACAATTCTGAATTATGAATTCTTCATTCTGAATTCCTCAAATGTTGTCAAAGAACGCTTCCTTTTCCTCGTTCCGCAAAACGCCCATGTCGTCAAATTTCAGGTAATCCGGCCGGCTTTCCGTGTACTTGCAGATTTCGTCCAGCCGGACGGATTCGGTGAAGGTGAGCAGGGTGAAGGCCACGCCATGCTTCCGGGCACGGCCGGTGCGGCCAATGCGGTGGACGTAGTATTCGTTTTCGTTGGGCAAATCGTAATTGATGACGGCTTCCACATCATCCACGTCAATGCCCCGGGCGGCCACATCCGTGCACACCAGAATGGGGAAACGGCCCTTTTTGAACCCCAGCATCACCTGGTTGCGCTTGCCCTGGGGAATATCCCCATGCAAGGCTTCGGTATCATACCCGGCCTTGTTCAGCCTTTCGCTCAGCCGCCTTGCCATATCCTTGGTGTTGGTGAAGATCATCATCCGGCCATACACATCCGCATCCAAGAGATACAGAAGATGCTCGTACTTTTCTTCCCTTGTGGTGGGAATCACATACTGGGCGATTTTGGGCTTGTTTTCCTTGGTGGCTTCCACGGTGATTTCCACCGGGTCATGCTGGTATTTCCAGCTGATGGTGAGCACATCCTGATTGGTGGTGGCGGAAAACATCACAAACTGCCGCCCGGTGGGCACGGCTTCGATGATTTTGCACACATCCTTCACGAAGCCCATTTTCAGCATTTCGTCCGCTTCGTCCAGCACCAGCGTGTGCACGGCGCCCAGCCGCACATTGCCCCGCTGCATATGGTCCAGCATCCGGCCGGGGGTAGCCACCACAATCTGGGGTTTGCGCTTCAATTGGTTCAGCTGCTTCACGATGGGCTGGCCGCCGTACAAAACGGCAATGCGCACTTCGGGAATGAATTTGGCCAGCTTCTGCAATTCTTCCCCAATCTGCACCGCCAACTCCCGGGTGGGGGCCAATACCAGTTCCTGAATGCGGTTATCGGTAAGGCTGATGTATTCCAGCATGGGAATGCCGAAAGCGCAGGTTTTGCCGGTGCCGGTGGGGGCAATGGCAATCACGTCGTGGCCTTCCATCATGATGGGAATGGTCTTTTCCTGCACCGGGGTGATGCTGGTGAAGCCCATGGCGGAAACCGCCTGCATAATTTCTTTGGATAGATCCAGATTTTCAAATCCGGTCAGCTTTTCTTCAGGTTTCAAAACAAAATTTCCTTTCTTGGTTCCAAATCGGCAAATAAACGCACATCCTTGGCAGTATAGCACATCCGCCGGGTTCGGTCAACTTTTTCGCCGCTTTTTTCATATACTCCATGGAAAGGAGGCGGTGAAATTTGTCCGCTGCCCTGCTTCTTCTGTACGCCGGCATCAGCCCAGCTTTCGTCCATGGGGCCCTTTCCGGATGCATGGGCATAGTGCTTTCCCTTTTTGTGCTGCTGCCTGTGGAAAAAATCAGGTTTCCCAGTTTGCTGCACAAATTGCTTCTTTTCCTCATTTTTACGCACAGCCTTTTGAACTGCGGCCATTTTGCCGCCCTGCTTCTGCCGTGGCACCGGGCCAAAGAAACAGGCATCGCTTTGGCCCTTCTCTTTACAGCGCTTTTCCGCCGGAACACAGCATGCCTTCTCCTTCCCCTGCTGCCCCTGCTTGCCGCTTTTGTGTGCCTGGCCCTGCAGCCCATTCACGTTTCCCCTGTTCCATCCCCCCTTCCCTTCCCCGATACGATGATATCCCTGTTTCTTCTTTTTTCCATGAAAAAAACGCTGCCCGGGAAAACTTGCCCCCAGGCAGCGTGTATGCTCTTTCTGTTTTATACCTTACAGGCCCTGGCCCTGCCGGTGCCTCTTTTGCAGCGAATGCGTGCCTTGGCCCAGCCCGGCCACGGCATCAGCTGCGTGCTATGCTTTTGCGCCTGTTTGCTTCGCTGCTGCGCCGCATGGCATAGCCAAAGCGCCCTTGGCTCCGCCGCCGCTGCTGGCGAAGCACCTGCCGCTGCCGCCCATCCACCGGGGCATACTGGGGCATAATGCACCCCTGCAGCCCTTCCGTTTCCTTTTCCACCGCATAGGCATAGGCCGGGGTGGTGGCCCCATAGCTATCCTTCCGCCGCATCCGATGGGGAATGGCCAGCACCTGCAACAGGTATTTCACAAATTGCCGGGGGCCCATGGCCTGCATCAGCCTTTCCATGCGCGCTTCCCAAACGGCCAGCAGCCCTTCGGGCAAAGGCTCATCCCCCGTAGAAAGGGCAAATTTCCGTTCCGCAAACTGAGCAAACCCACGCAAAGCTTCGTCCACCCGGCCGCCCAAGAGCCCCAGCATTTTATCCGGCAAAAGCCGCCCCAGAATTTCGGATATGGCCTGCACCGCTGCCAAGTCGCTCAGCTGTTCCATCCAGCGAATCAGCGCCAGCAGGAACAAGAGGGCATCCCGGTTGCACCGCACCCGCTGCACCAGGGAAAACACCTGCCGGAAATGCCGGTCTTCCCAGGCCTTGCCATAGCAGGCCCTTCGCATTTCCTCCGTCGGGCGAAAGGAAAAGCAGGTGCCAATATGCAGCCGGGCCCCCACCCGGGGCGTCAGATCATCCGTACTGACAAGGTGAAAAAGAGGCACGCTGGCCAGGTTCATGCTGCCGGAATGATACATCACACTGGGGGCGGCAAAGCTGTAGCCAATCAGGTGCTGGTGCATCACGCCCTCCAGAATGGCCCGGTAGGCAAAAAGCTGCATCACGGCGCCGCCCTGGCTGTGGCCGGAAAGCCAAAGCTTAAACCGGCTGTCCGGCCGGGTGCATTCCCGGAAAATATCCTGAAGGGTTAGCTTTTCCAGGCCCAGTTCCCGGGCTGTTTCGGGAAAGAGAATTTCCGGCATTTTTTCTTCAAAATGCCGTGTCAGCTGCAGGCAGCCCATGTGCATGCCCTGTTCATCGGCAATGCGGAAATTGGCCATCCAGTCATACAGCCGCCGCCCGGTGCCCATAAACCCCAGGGCCACCAGATACCGGCCGCTTTCATCCTTCCGGCACATCACCACCGCCTTGCAGGTATCGCTTTCCTCCCGGTTGCGCACCGTGCCCAGCACCTGCCCCAATAAATTGGCGCCTTTCAGCTTCAGCCGGGCCATGAACTGCTTATATTCCCCCATCACACCGGTGCCGTTTGTTTCCTCCCCGGTGAACAGGCTGTTATCAATCAAATAAGAAATATCCTTCCACCCGGCTTCCCGCCAGGGGGCCATCTCCAATGTATAGGCAACGGAGGCCAGTTGCAGGGATAAATCGGCCCCGTTTTCCGAAAACACCGGCCGCCATAGCCCCATTTCCATCCGCATGGGCTGCATCAGCCATCCCGTTTGCGCCAGCCTTTCCTGCATCTGCCCCTCTCCTTTCCTTTATACATTGCATGTTATTGTATCACGATCCGCCGTTGTATACAAGGGCCAGCTTTTCCCACATATTATTTTCGTAACATTTTTGTAATTTTTATTTACATTTTCGTTATATCGTGTTATACTATCCTTGTATTACTGTAAACGCAGGAGGACTTCATTTTGAAACAGAAGTTAGTGCGGTTCCTGTGCCTGTTGATGGCCCTTTTCATGTGCACCACAAGTGCCCTGGCCTATGCCAAGCTTTCCAAGGGTTCATCCGGCGTTGCGGTGAAAACCATGCAGCAGGCCCTGAACAAACTGGGTTACAACCTTACAGAAGATGGGAAATTCGGCACCGGCACCCTGAACGCCGTGAAGAATTTCCAGAAAACATACGGCCTGAAGGTGGATGGCGTGGCTGGAAACCAAACCCTGTCCCTTCTCTATTCCATGGCAGGCGGCACCGGCGCCACCGCTGCCCCCTCCGCAACGGCCAAGCCCTCCGGCAGCTATTCCAAACTGCAGCGGGGCGATAAGAACGATCAGGTACGGCAAATGCAGCTGGCCCTGATCCGCTTGGGCTATAATATTTCTGCAGACGGTAATTTCGGCTCCGGTACCATGAGCGCCGTGATGGCCTTCCAGCGCAAATACGGCCTGAAAGTGGATGGCATCGCCGGCAACCAAACCCTGGCCAAGCTTTATTCCCTGGCCAGCAGCACGGCCCCTACCGCCACGCCTCAGGCTACGCTGCCCCCTGCCGCCGTTTCCTCCGTTGCCCGGGTAACCACCACCGGCGGCACGCTGAACCTGCGGGAAAAATCCAGTAGCAGCGCCAAAGTGCTTACCACCATTCCCAATAACACCCTCATTTCCGTCTATAATCGGGGCAGTTCCTGGTGCACCGTATCCTATCAGGGGTATTACGGCTTTGTGATGACCAAGTTCTTAACCTTCGTCACCGCCACCCCCGGCATCCGCTTTG
>JAZUQI010000127.1:0-10261 GCA_045605625.1 Clostridia bacterium | reverse complement strand
CACAGAAGCAGCTTTCTGTTCTGTATATACCAGATGCCGCCCACGATGCAGCCGTCCTCTTCGATGGTGAAGGGATGAGTGCAGGGGTTATCCAGCCGCCGTTCAATATCCGCCCTGCCCCTCAGGTGGGGATTGGAAGGATCGTGAAATTTTTGATAGAGGGGTGCAAATGCATCTTTCTGGATTTGGGCGAGGATATCCACATCCGCCCATTCCATTTTTCTGACAGTTAGCACACTGACCAACTCCTTTTATTTGGTAAAGACGTCGTTCAGCTTTTCCATGCCGATTTTGATTTGCTCCACGCTGGGCATGGAGAAGTTGAGACGGAAGGTGTTATCGTGTCCGCCATAGGCGTAGAAGTGGGTGCCGGGGACGTAAGCCACGCCCTTTTCCACGGCTTTTTTCAGAAGGTCGGTAGCGTTTCTGCCTTCTTCCAGTTCGCAGAAAATGAACAGGCCGCCCTCCGGCTTGGTATATCGGGCCACACCGCCGCATTTGGACAGCATGTGCAGCATGGTGCTCATCTTTTCGCCGTAATCCTTGCGGATGGTTTCCACATGGGGCATCAAAAGGCCCTGCCGCAGGTATTGATCCACCACCGCCTGGTTGACAAGGGCGGTGTGCACATCGGAGGACTGCTTGCCGATGGTGCATTTACGCAGGATGGAAGGATGGGCCGCCAGATACCCAACACGCAGCCCGGGGGAAATCACTTTGGAGAAGCTGCCCATAAAGGCCACCCAGCCTTCCGTATCGAAGGATTTGATGGAGGGCAGTTCCTCTCCGGTATAGCGCAGATCCCGGTAGGGGTCATCTTCCGCCACCACCACGCCGTATTCGCTGGCCAGGGCGGCAATGCGCTTTCTGCGTTCCAGGGACAGGGTGCGGCCGGTGGGGTTCTGGAAGGTGGGGATGATGTAGAGCAGTTTGGGGTGTTCGTTTTTGAACACTTCTTCCAGTTTATCCACATCGATGCCATCGTCATCGCTTTCCACGGGAATGAGGTTTGCCTGGTACAGGTTCAGGCACTGCATATTGCCAAGGAAGGTGGGGCTTTCTACCACCACTTTATCCCCGGGGTTGAGCAGGGCCTTGCAAAGCAAATCCATGGCCTGGGTGGAGCCGGTGACGGGCAGAATTTCTTCCGCCGTGCAAGTGAAGGAAAAGCGATCCTTCAGATAGGAAACAAGGCTTTCTTTCAGGGGTGCATAGCCTTCCGTGGCGCCGTACTGCAGCAGAATTTTGCCCTTTTCCTGCAAAAGAGCGTTGGCAATTTCCCCCACCTTTTCCCCGGGCAGAGAATCGGGGGAGGGGTTGCCCCCGGCAAAGGAAATCATGCCGGGCACGGCCAGAAGCTTGAAAATTTCACGGATGGCGCTGCCGGAAATGCCGTTAAACCGATCGGCAAAGCGGATGGAATCAATGTTCATTGCACAAACCTCCTGCAAATAAAAAACGCCCTGTCCCCTTGGGGGAAGGCGAATGAGCGCGGTACCACTTCCGTTCAGCATGGATGATAAAAACCATGCCCTCTTTGCGCTGTAACCGGCGCACCGGCGATAGCCTACTGAAAAATGCTTGTTCGGTATCGGGCTCCGGGATGTATTCGCCAAAACGCCGCTGGCCCCTTTCACCTGCCGGGGTCTCTCTGAAAAGCGGGAATGCTTTGCTACTTCTTCCCATCACAGCCATGCGAGCATTATAATGGAATTCTTCCTTCCTGTCAAGGGAAAAGCAAAGGAAGGGCTTGAAAAATTCCGCTTTTTTGTTTACACTAAAGGAAAGAAGAAACCGTTATTTTTGTATACAAGGAGGCTTTGCCTGTGAATAAGCGGTATTTGGTGGCCCTGGATCAGGGCACCACCTCTTCCCGGGCGGTGGTGTTCAACCTGGAAGGGGATATGCTGTGCGCAGCATCCCGGGAATTTCGGCAGATTTATCCTCAGCCCGGCTGGGTGGAGCATGACCCTTTGGATATCCTTTCCTCCCAGATTGAGGCCCTGCGCCAGGCGGTGCGCAATGCGGAAATTGACCCCCGGGAAATTGCCGCCATCGGCATCACCAACCAGCGGGAAACCACCTTGGTGTGGGAAAGAGAAAGCGGCAAGTGCGTGCATAACGCTATCGTCTGGCAATGCCGCCGCACTGCCGGGATGGTGGATGAACTGAAGGAAAAGGGGTATAGCGAAATCATCCGGCAAAAAACCGGGCTGGTGCCGGATGCCTATTTTTCCGGCACAAAAATCAAATGGATCTTGGATGAAATGCACCTGCACGAAAGGGCGGAAAAGGGGGAACTGTGCTTTGGCACGGTGGACAGCTTCCTGTGCTGGCATCTGGCAAAGGGCAACCCTCACGTGACAGATGCCACCAACGCCGGGCGCACCATGCTGTTTAACCTGCACACCCAGGACTGGGATGATGAACTGCTTTCCATGCTGGGGGTGCCGCGTCAGATGCTGCCCAAGGTGGTGGATACCGCCCAGGTGGTGGGCTACTTAAAGGAAGATATTCTGGGGGCGAACATCCCCATTGCCGCCCTGGCCGGGGATCAGCATGCCGCCCTGTTCGGCCAGGCCTGCTTTGAAAAGGGCATGGTGAAAAACACCTATGGCACCGGCTGCTTCATGCTGATGAACATCGGGGATGCCTTCAAATTATCGGAACATGGGCTGATTACCACCCTGGCCTGGCGGCTGCATGGCAAGCCCACCTATGCCTTTGAAGGCAGCGTATTTGTGGCCGGGGCGGCCATTCAATGGCTGCGGGATGAAATGAAATTGATTGCCACCGCAGCGGAAAGCGAGCAGGTGGCTCTGTCTGTGAAGGACAGCGGCGGCGTGTATCTGGTGCCGGCCTTTACCGGCATGGGCGCCCCTTACTGGGATATGTACACAAGGGGCACGCTGGTGGGCGTGACGAGGGGCACCGGCAGGGCCCACATCGTCCGGGCGGCCCTGGAATCCATTGCGTTCCAAAGCCGGGATTTGTTCCACGCCATGGCCCAGGATGGGGGCATGGAAAGCCCGGCCTTGCGGGTGGATGGCGGTGCCAGCGCCAATCAATTCCTGATGCAGCTGCAAAGCGATCTGATTGGCATTCCCGTGGTGCGGCCAAGGGTGTTGGAAACCACAGCCCTGGGGGCGGCGCTGTTGGCCGGGCTGGCCGTGGGGCTGTATGATAACCTGGAAGAAACTGCTGCCGGATGGCATGGGGAAAATACCTTCACCCCCCACATGGCGGCGGAGGAAAAAGAAAGGCTGCTGAAAGGATGGCACCGGGCGGTGGATGCGGCCCGGTTCTGGGCCGGGCAGGAAGATTGATATGAAACAACAAAAAGCGTTGGAAGTGGTGGCGGCCCTGATCTGGCAGGAGGGGAAATTCTTCGCCTGCCAGCGGCCCATGCATAAGGCCCGGGGCGGCTTATGGGAATTTGTGGGCGGCAAGGTGGAGGTGGGGGAAACCGGCGAACAGGCCCTCATCCGTGAATGCCGGGAGGAACTGGCGGTGGAAGTGGCCGTGGAAAGCGTGTTCATGGATGTGTTGCATGAGTACCCGGATATCACCGTGCACCTCACCCTCTATAACGCCCATATCGTCAAGGGCGAACCCCGGATGCTGGAACATCAGGCCTTTATGTGGGTGCAGCCGGATGCGGCGGACGATACCATCTTCTGTCCGGCGGATAAGGAAATTCTGGCGGAAATTAAAAGGAGAGCTGCACATGGAAAAATTAAATGAACAAACCAATGCCTTCATGGAAGAACGCTTCGGGAAAGACAGCCTGATGGCATTGGCCACAGCCGTTCAGAATGTTCCATTCGTGCGCACGGTGAATGCCTGTTATAAAGATGGTGCATTCTATGTGATCACGTATGCCCTTTCCGGCAAAATGCAGCAAATAAAGGAAAATCCCCGGGTTTCCTTGTGCGGCGAATGGTTCACTGCCAGCGGTAGGGGAGAAAACCTTGGCTATGTGGGCAAGGCGGAGAATGCTGCCTTGTTTGCGTGGCTTCGGGAAAAATTTTCTGCATGGATTGATAATGGACATAACAATTTTGACGACGAAAACACCGTGATCCTGAAAATTGCCCTGAAAGAAGGGGTGCTTTTCCGGCACGGCACACGTTATGAAATCGATTTTTCTTGAGGCGATTGTGCCGGGGCAGGGGCTTATGCAGCCCCTGTACCCCGCAGCAGGGAGTTCCTCCCTGCACCCGGTATGCGATGGCGTTGTGGTTATCTGCAAAGGATTTTCCGCACGAGGCTTGCGGAACGAAAAGGCTCCACGGGCGTAATGAAAACGTGAAAAGGCTGACATGGAAAGTGAACTTTCCTGTCAGCCTTTTTCGTTTTCCCCGGATGCCAGGGCATCCGGCAGGCGGCGTTTCGCCGCCCAGCCCGTGGGGCGGAAGATGTGTGTAAAACACATCCTGATTCTAAAATTTTCCTTTCACCGGCAGGCATTCAGCGAGAAACGATGGCAGCTTCCGGAAAAAGGGTGCAGGGATAATATCCCTGCTGGGGTTTGGGGCAACGCCCCAAAACGGTTCTTCCCCCCTGCGTATTACGCCTTATCGGAAAGCAGGGACAAAATCTGGTTAGACCGGGCGATGAACGCCTGCAAATCCTTGGCTTCCAGAGGCCGGGAGGAAAGCCGGGCAATATCAAACATCTGCCGGCAGAGAAGGTGGGCGGTTTCCTCGTTTTCCAGGGCGGCCAGGTTGCGGATGGCCGGGCACAGGCGGTTCAGCACCAGGGTATACTTGCTGGGGAAGGCCATATCCTGGCCGTACATCACGCTCATTTCCTTGTAGCGGCGCATTTGTTCATCTTCGGTGAGCATAAGGGGCAGGTCATGATCGGAGAGGGCTTCCAGCTTCACGGTGAGGGTATCATCGGAGAGGGCGGCCTTAAACAGCTTTTCCAGCTGGGCAGCGTCCAGATCCTTGCCTTCTTCGGTATCTTCGGTGAGGCCGGAAACATCCGCATCCACCCGGGTGAACTGGGTTTCGGCCATGCCGCCGGAGAATTCCATGAAGCTCATAAAATTCATATCGATCAGGGTATCCATCACAATAACGTCCATACCCTGCCGGGTATAAAGGGCCACGGCGGATGCCTGGCGATCGGGCTCGGTGGTGTAGTAAATTTTCTTTTCCGCCTTGCCTTCGTTCCGGGTCTTGTATTCATCCAGGGTGAGGTAATCCCCGGCGGTGGTTTTGTAGAGGATGGAGGGCTTCACCATATCGTAGAACTTATTATCCCGGATGCAGCCGTATTTCACGAAGGGGTGAATATCATCCCAGTAAGTTTCGTACTGCTTGCGTTCCGTATTGAACAGGCCGTTCAGCTTATCCGCCACTTTCTTGGTGATGTGGGCGGACAGCTTTTTCACATAGCCGTCATTTTGCAGGAAGGAGCGGGATACGTTCAGGGGCAGATCCGGGCAATCCAGCACGCCCTTGAGCAGCATGAGGAATTCCGGGATCACTTCCTTGATGTTATCGGCCACAAACACCTGCCGGTTAAACAGCTTGATTTGCCCTTCCTGGCCGCCGAAATCTTTTTTGATGCGGGGGAAGTAGAGGATGCCTTTCAGGTTGAAGGGATAATCCACATTGAGATGCACCCAGAAAAGGGGCTCTTCAAAGGTGCGGAACAGCTTTTTGTAGGTTTCCTTGTATTCTTCCTCGGTGCAATCCCGGGGCGCTTTCAGCCACAGGGGGCTTACGTCGTTGATGGGCTTTTCTTCGTGGTCATGGCTGCAGGTTTCGCAATCGCAGCCTTCCTTGTGTTCTTCTTTTTTATTGGCATCTTTCAGGTAGATGGGGGTGGCCATGTAGCCGCAATACCGGTCCAGCACTTCCTGCACCCGGAACGCATCCAGAAATTCCTTTTCTTCTTCGGTGATGTGGAGGGTGATGGTGGTGCCCCTTTCTTCCCGGGTGCCATCCTGCATGGTGAAGGCCATGCCATCCTCGCTTTGCCACAGAACGGGGGCGGCGTTTTCCTGCCAGGAAAGGGTGTTGATGGTCACCAGATCCGCCGCCATGAAAGCGGAATAAAAGCCCAGGCCGAAATGGCCGATGATGCCGCCCTTATCTTCCCCGGTGTAATTCTTCAAAAATTCTTCGGCGCTGGAAAAGGCCACCTGATTGATGTACTTTTCCACTTCTTCCGCCGTCATGCCGATACCGTTATCGGTGAAGGTGAGGGTTTTGTTTTCCTTATCCACCGTGACGGTGACCCGGAAATCCTCCCCGGTTTCGCCCTTGATCATTTTATATTTGGTGATGGCGTCGCAGCCGTTGCTGACCAATTCACGGATGAAAATATCCTTATCGGAATAGAGCCAGCGCTTGATCACCGGCATAATGTTTTGTGCGTGGATGGAAATATTGCCTTTGGTTTCCATAAAAATGCCTCCATTGCTTGGTGATAAAAGGGGAATAAGCCCCTGCAAAACGTAGTATAGCACGGCAAAATGGAAATTGCAACAGAAAATTAGCACTCTTTCGACGAGAGTGCTAATTTTGCCACAATTTGCAATTTTATTACAGGGAAAGGGCTTCATACACCCCGTCCCGGATGGGGGCATGGCTCATGCCCGGAACGCCCACCCAGCCCAGCACCTGGGTGGTGAAAGCGATGGACAGGCCGTTTTTCGTATCGCACAGGGCATAGCACCCGGCGGCACCATCCCAGCCGAATTCGCCGATGGGGGATTTTTGCCCCTGGCTTTTGTCCACCAGCGTGCGCACCCCCAGGCCGTAGCCATAGCCGGGGCCGGAGGAACAGCCAAAGGAAGGATCTTTCGCCAGGAAAGAAAGCTGTTCCGTGTGCATTAGGCGCAGGGTTTCCACTTTCAGCAGGCGATAGCCCTCCCGGCTTTCGCCGCAGGAAAGGGCATCCAGGAAGAGGGAAAGGTCATCCACGGTGCTCACCAGCCCGGCGCCGCCGGAAAAATACCCAGGGGCCAGCCGATAATCGCAGGTGGCCGGGTGGGGGCGGATTTCCCTGGTTTCCCAGTTCAGGGCATATTGGGGGGCAAGGCGGCTGTCCGCTTCAAAGGAGGTGTGCTCCATGCCCAGGGGAGAAAAAATTTCCTTTTCCATGTATTCCGAAAGGGGCATGCCGGAAACCTTTTCAATCACCGCCCCCAGCACGTCATGGCACAGGCTGTATTGCCACTTATCCCCGGGGGAAAAGCTGAGGGCCTTTTTCGGGAAAGCGGACACGATGGAAAAGGTATCGGCCCCGGGCTGGCTGGCAGCTTCCCGGATGGCCGGGGCGGAAAGATCGTAATCCAGCCCTGCGGTCATGGTGAACAGGTGGCGGAGGGTCATTTCCTTTTCCGGGGGGCAGGGAACGCCGTTTTTCAGGATGAACGCATCCTGAAAGGAAGGTATGTATTTGGCTACCGGATCCGAAAGCTGCAGTTTGCCTTTGTCCATCAGCCGCAGGGCGGCGGTGACGGTGATGGGCTTGGTGCAGGAATACAGGAAAAAACGGTTATCAAAATCCACCGGGCCTTTTTGGGTGCGGTAAAGGGTTTCGTGGTGCCGCTTTACGTGCAGCTGGCAAAAGGGCATGCCCAGGGTGAGGATATGATCCAGCCAGTTTTCTACATTGGAAAAATCGTACATACTTGCTCCTTTATACGCCGAACCCCAGACCGTTCAGGAACCGGCACATTTCGCCGCCCCATTGGCTGGCCACGGCGTTTTCGCTGCCAAGGCCGATGCCGTGATGGCCCAGGGGATACACATGCATTTCAAACAGCACGTCATTGTCCCGCAGGGCCATGGCCAATTGCAATGTGTTCTGGGCTGGCACAAGGCCATCCTGGGCCGTATGCCACAAAAAGGCCGGGGGCGTATCCCGGGTGACGTTCAGTTCGGCGGAGAAGCGGCGGATCAGCGCCGGATCATCCTTTTCTTCCCCCAGCAGCGATTCCCGGCTGCCCATGTGGGTGTATTTGCCGAAGGTGACCACGGCATAGCAGGGCACAAAGGCATCGGGCCGGGAAGAAAGGCGCTCCACCGGGTCTTCGCTTTGCGGATTTCCTTCATCATATAAGGTGGCGGCGGAGCAGCACAGATGCCCGCCGGCAGAAAAGCCCAGAATGCCCACCTTTTCATAGCCCATGTGCTTCAACAGGCGGATGGCCCGTTTGGCATCGGAAAGGGGGGCTTCCCGGTGGCAGGGGGATACCCGGTAATCCAGCACATAAGCGGAAATGCCGGCCCCTTGCAAAAGCCGGGCAATGGGCGCCCCTTCATGGGCGGCTTTATGGGTGTATCCGCCGCCGGGGCAAACCACCATGGCCCCCCGGCTGCCTTCCACGGGGAAGGCGTCCAGAGAGGGCTGGGCCTGTTCTTTGGAATATTCCGTATAGGGAGCCTCTGTTTCCCAGAGCATGATTTTTTCAGCCATTGAAACATTCACTCACTTTCTGTTACCTGTTTGCCTATACTTTACACAATAAAATGCTGGGTTTCAAGGCTTTTTTTGACATTTCAGACGGAAAAACGTACAGTTTGGTGGCAATCTATGGCGCAGGGGGATAAAATATGCTATACTGACACCGTCCTGAAAGAGGGACAGAAGGAGAGAAAGAAAAATGTCCAACAAAGCCAAGAAACATCTGATCCTTGCCGTGCTGGCGATTGTGCTGCTGGTGGTTATCGGCAGCGTGTGCACCTGCCAGATCAATACCGGTTATACCGCCATCATCACCACCTTCGGTAAAGTGGAAGATTACACCCTGGAAGCCGGTTTCCATTTCAAGAGCCCCTTCCAGAAGATTATTCTGATGGATAACCGGGAACAGAAAACCAGCTTCAAGACCCAGGCCTTCTCCAGCGATATCCAGCAGGTGGATATCTCCGGCTCCATCAACTATGCTATCAATAAGTCCACCGCCATGACCCTGTTCAAGGAAGTGGGCACCAACTACTACGATAAGCTGATCAACCCCCGTATGATGGAAAACACCAAGGCCGTGTTCTCCAAGTACACCGCTGAAAACCTGGTATCTGCCCGGGAAACTCTGTCCAAGCAGATCCGGGATGACCTGAGTGCTGAAATGGAACGCTATGGCATCACCGTGATTTCTGTCTCCATCGAAAATATCGACTTCACCGATGCTTTCACCGATGCGGTTGAAAACAAGCAGGTGGCTGCCCAGAAGAAGCTGCAGGCGGAAATTGAACAGGAACAGAAAACCATGGAAACCCAGCAGCAGGCGGAACGCCAGAAGATTCAGGCCGAAGCTGAAGCCAACGTGAAGAAAGTGAACGCCGATGCGGAAGCCTATGCCACCAAGGTGAAGGCCGAAGCAGAAGCCGAAGCCAATACCAAGATCGCCGAAAGCCTGACGGAAGAGTTGATTTCCTTCACCGAAGCCAAGCTGTGGAATGGCCAGCTGCCCCAGTTCGTCTCCGGCGGCACCGATGCCCTGCCTGTGATTAACCTGGAAGCCGGTGAATAACAGCCTGTGATGGGGCGTGTTCCGGGGGTTCACCCCGGTCCCCCACCAGGGGCATTGCCCCTGGACCCTTTCTGCGGAACAGGAACTTTGGTGCAAACAAAGCGTGTGCCGCCGGAAGGAATTCAGAATTTGGAGTGTTTTCGATGCAAAGCGCATCGTTTGCACCACGGGCCGGGCGGCGTTTCGCCGCCTGCCGGATGCCGTGGCATCCGGGGAAAATGAGTAAATGGCGCAGGGGAGAATGTATTCTCTTCTGCGCCGTTTGCTTGTTTTCATTGTGCCCGTGGAGCCTTTTCGTTCCGCAAGTTTCATGCGGAAAATCTTTCACAGATAAAGCTTCCCCATCGCATACCGGGTGCAGGGAGGAACTCCCTGCTGCGGGGTACAGGGGCTGCATAAGCCCCTGCCCGGTTCCCTGCCTTGCATTTTCACTTGCCAGAAACAGAAAAACAGCTTATAATAAGGTGGTTTTCAAAAGGAAGGGAGGGAAGAAGATGGCAAGAAAGCCTTTGCAGGCGGCAGCGGTGCAGGATTTAAGCGGATTTGGCCGTTGTTCCATCACGGTGGCCCTGCCCATTCTTTCCGCCATGGGGGTGCAGGTAAGCTGCCTGCCCACAGCCATCCTTTCCAACCACACCGGGGGCTTTACCGGCTACACCTTCCGGGATTTGACCGGGGATATGGAGCCCTTCTTCCGCCACTGGCAGAAGGAAGAAGTCGGAGGGCAAGCGGGCTTAGGAAGACAAATGTATGAAACAAATC
>JAZUQI010000126.1:0-18164 GCA_045605625.1 Clostridia bacterium | reverse complement strand
CAGAAGGCAATCAATATCCTCTTCCAAAGTATCGGTGATGGGAAAGCCGTTGGCCCTGAGTTGTTCCTTAAAGGAGGTGGTGCCAAGGGCGTAAATCTTTTTATAAGGGCCGTTGCGCTTAAGGTAAGCGCAGGCGGCATCGGTGGAGGTGAAAAAATCCGCTGCGGCGGCAGGCAAATGCAGCCGTTCCATTTTTTCCACATACTTGGAAACGGATTTGGAGGAATTATTGGTCAGGTACAGGAAATTCCCCCCCATGGCCCGGATGGCATCCAGAAATTCCCGGCACTTGGGGAATACGTTTTCATCCAGATACAGCGTGCCATCCATGTCCAGGAGGAATAATTTTTTCCTGCGGAAGGATTCTTGTATGTTCATCTTTTTCCCTCACAATGCTTTGGTGGCAATCACATCTGCCCCGGTGCCGCACACATTTTCAATCACCACTTGCCCAACGGCAACGGGGGAGTGCAGCGTGACGGCGTTCAGGGCCTTCATGATATCAAACAGCATGCCCTTGGGCACGGCCACATTGGTTTTCACCGGGCAGCGGCGATAGAGGCCGCCTTCCATTTTCACGGTGGAGGTCAGCACACGGGTGGGGTTTTTCGTTTCATTTTTGCCGTATTCTTCCCCCCGGGGGCAGCCATTGCCGGTGACGGCATAGCCGTTTTCTTCGTCCACATGCAATCGGCAGCCCTTGGGACACACAATGCAAACCATTTCTTTCATTTGGCTCAGGCCTCCTTCACGCAGATGTGGATTTCATCGCCCTTGGCCTTTTCCAGCAGCACCTTGGGCAAAAGAATGTGTTCCATTTCACCGGGGGCCATATGCTCCCGCTTGAAGGAGCACAGGGCAGTATCCCCATCCTTCACTTCGATCACGCTGTTTCCATACACCTGGCGCACCCGGAAAAACACATCCGCAGCCTTTCCGATGCGGCTGATGCGGATATGCTGGGGCACGGTGTAGCTGACGCCGTTTCCGTTGATGAGGGTGGTGGCCGGGGCATCTTCCTTGGGGTTGAGCACATAATCCGCAGCGGCAGCCCCGGCACGCTCGCTTTCCTGGGAAACATAATCCACCAGGTCGTGCACATGCACCACGTTTCCGCAGGCAAACACGCCGGGCAGGCTGGTTTCCATGTTTTCATACACGATGGCGCCGTTGGTGCGCATATCCATTTGAATACCGGCGCCCCGGGTCAGTTCGTTTTCGGGAATCAGGCCCACGGAGAGCAGCACGGTATCGCAGTCAAATTCCATTTCGCTGCCGGGAATGGGACGGCGGTTTTCATCCACTTTGGATACCGTCACATGGGATACCCGGCCGTTTTCCTGCTGGATATCGGTGATGGTGCGGGAAAGGTACAACGGAATATCATAATCTTCCAGGCACTGGACGATGTTGCGCATCAGGCCGCCGGAATAGGGCATCACTTCCACGCAGGCCAGCACCTTGGCCCCTTCCAGCGTCATGCGCCGGGCCATAATCAGGCCGATATCGCCGCTGCCCAGGATGATCACCCGTTTGCCCACCATGTACCCTTCCATGTTCAGGTAGCGCTGGGCGCTGCCGGCGGTGAACACGCCGGAGGGGCGATGGCCGGGAATGGCAATGGCGCCCCGGGTGCGTTCCCGGCAGCCCATGGAAAGCACCACGGCCTTGGCATTCAGCACTTGATAGCCATGTTCCGTATTAATCACATGCACTTCTTTGTTTTCGGTGATGGTCAGCACCATGGTGTCGCACATCACTTTCACATCCGTGCTTTTCAGCATTTCAATGAACCGATGGGCGTATTCCGGCCCCGTCAGTTCTTCCTTGAAGCGGTGCAGGCCAAAGCCGTTATGGATGCACTGGTTCAGGATGCCGCCCAGTTCCTTATCCCGTTCCACGATGAGGATGTTTTTCAGGCCTTTTTCCCAGGCGCTGTTTGCCGCAGCCAGCCCAGCCGGGCCGCCGCCCACCACAATCAGATCATACAGCATGGCGTTACACCTCCTTCTTCGTTTCATTCATCAGAATGAAGCTGCCGTCTTTATCCTGCAGAATATCCAACGGGCTCACCTTCAGTTCCCGGGCCAATATATCCAGCACACGGGGGCCGCAGAAGCCGCCCTGGCACCGGCCCAGGCCGCTGCCGGCCCTTCGCTTGATGCCGTCAATGGAGCAGGGGGGAATGGGGGAATGGATGGCATCCACAATCTCCCCTTCGGTAATGGTTTCGCACCGGCAAATCACCCGGCCGTACAGGGGATTTTCCCGGATCATCTGTTGCTTTTCTTCCGGGCTTAAGTGCCGGAAATACACATGCTTTCTGGTGGTGACGGGGTTTTCCTTCTTTTCGGGGGAAAGCCCTTCTTCGCCAAGCAGCTTCACGCATTCCAGCGCAATGGCCGGGGCGGAGGACAGGCCGGGGGATTTGATGCCGGCCAGGTCAATAAAATGGGGGGCGGCGATGCCGATCTGGAATTCGTCCTTATCCGGGTTGGCCCGCACACCGGCAAAATTGCGGATGGAATTGCGGTAGTTGATGGTGGGCACGCTCTTGGCCGCCATCTTTTGCACAAAGGCCATGCCGGAGGAGGTGTTGTGGGTATCTTCTTCGCCGGATACGCCCTCCGCATTGGGCCCCACAATCAGGTTGCCGCCCACCGTGGGGGATACCAATACGCCCTTGCCGTTTTCATTGGGGCATTGGAAG
This sequence comes from Clostridia bacterium, assembly GCA_045605625.1. Lineage (GTDB taxonomy): Bacteria > Bacillota > Clostridia > Christensenellales > Aristaeellaceae > RUG563. The sequence continues at coordinate 15,454 of JAZUQI010000126.1, read as the reverse complement.
AGGGTGTGGTTGGCCCTTGTAACTTCGGATTTATCCATCACAAAATATTCGCCCCGGTTGGGCTTGATGGTGAAGGTTTTTTCCGCCACCATTTCGTGGATTTCGCCGCTGTTGACCCCGGCGGCATTGATGACGTAACGGGCGCATACATCCCCTTTATTGGTGTGAATCACATAATGATCCCCGGCCCATTCCATGCCCTGCACCTGAGTGCGCAGCTTCATTTCCACGCCGTTTTCCACGGCCACTTCCGCCATGGCAATGGTGTATTCCCAGGGGCCCACAATGCCGGCGGAGGGGGCATACAGGGCGCCCATCACTTCCGTGCTCACTTCCGGTTCCATTTGCAGCACTTCTTCTTTGGAAAGAATGCGCATATCCGGCACGCCGTTTTCCGTGCCCCTTTGGAACAGTTTTTTCACCGTTTCCATTTCGCTTTCGGAAAAGGCCAGCACAAGGGAACCGATTTTTTTGTAAGGCACGGAAAGATCCTTGCACAGCTTCTCCGCCATGGCGCAGCCCTGCACGTTCAGCCGGGCCATGAGGGTGCCGGGGGCCGGGTCATACCCGGCGTGGATGATGGCGCTGTTGGCACGGGAAGCCCCCAGGGCCACGTCGTTTTCCTTTTCCAGCACCGCAATATTTACTTGATATTTGGACAATTCAAAGGCAGCGGCGGCACCGATCACACCGCATCCGATAATGGCAATATCATACATCAGGCGATTTCATCCCTTTCTATGGCTTGTGTATATGTCTGCATATATCTTACCACAAAGGGGGCGGAAAGACAAGCGCCCTTCTTGTGAAAGAAGGGAAAAAGTGATAGAATAAAAGGGAGGTGAACAGGGTGAAATTCTATCGAGAGGTAACGGAGGGCATCTTTCTTTCCCGGCCAAACCGGTTCATTGCCATGGTGGAAATCGATGGCAGGGAAGAAGTATGCCATGTGAAAAACACCGGCCGCTGCCGGGAATTACTGGTGCCCGGCGCTAAAGTGACCCTCAGCGTATCGAATAATCCAAAACGGAAAACAAAGTATGATCTGGTGGCGGTGTGGAAGGGAAACACCTACATCAATATGGATAGCCAGGCCCCGAACCTTGCCGCCGGGGAAGCTTTGTGGCATTTGCTTCCCAATGTGAAAAGCGTGAAGGCCGAAGTGACCCACGGCGATTCCCGGCTGGATTTTCAGGTGGAAACGGAAGATGAAACATGGTTTGTGGAAGTGAAAGGGGTCACGCTGGAAAGGAACGGCCATGCCTTCTTCCCCGATGCGCCCACACAGAGGGGCATTAAGCATTTGCACACGCTGATGAAATGCGTGGAGGAAGGCCATCGGGCGGCGGCGCTTTTCGTGATTCAGATGAAGGGCATCCACGCCTTTTCCCCCAATGACGAGATGCACCCGGCCTTTGGAGAAGCCCTGCGAAAGGCCGCCAAAGCCGGGGTGGAAATTTGGGCGTATGACTGTGTTGTGACGGAAGAGGGCATGACCATTGACAAAGCGATACCGGTGAAATTGTAAGTTTTCCGGACAAAGGGAAAAGAGAGATAGAAATACCATTGGCATTGTGATAAAACGGAAACAAAGGAGGGGAATGAAAAATGGGTCTTTTTATGACCACGCTGCATGTGCGGAAAGAGGCGCTGCCGGAATTGGAAATGCTGATGCAAAACCATGAAACATTGCGGGATCAAAATCCGGACTGGCTGACCATTCTGCCCGGTCCGTCGGAAGACTACGGATATAAAAGCCTGCAAAAGATAGCGAAAAAGCTTTCTGTTCCCAGTCTTTTGTTCTATTGGAACGATGACGACAGTTTTTATCTGGAAGTGTATGAAGGAGGAAAGAAAGCTGCCTGCATCAGCTCTTATGAAAGGTATAATAAAAAAATCACCTCCATTTCCGGCATCCTGTATGGGGATGAGCGGCTGACACCGGCCCTGCGACTGGCTGCCCGGCATGGGGTATTGGAAGAACAGGTGGCTTTATTGGAAGAAGCGTTGGGGCTTTCCCTGATGCAGCTTCCCGATATGGAACCGGAAACGGTTCAACAGGGCCATACAATGTATGACGAAATATGTGCCCGGAAAAAAGAACTGAAAAAGAGAAAGAACAAATATCAGCCTGTGCAGCTCACAAAGGAGGAGCTGCCGCCTGCTGTGCGGGATGAGGTGGAGATAAAGCATGGCCGGGAGAACTGGCTCTATAAGGTTCCGGAAAAGGAAATGTTGCTGGAAGGGCTGGATACGGAAGGCTGTGCTGTTTCGTGTGTATTGAATGTGGCATTATGCCAAAGCGTTTACTCGGAAGACGGCAGCAAGGTTTGCGGTGCTTATGTACCGAAAATGGCCAGGCACGGCTATGATGCACTTGTTTGTCTGGAACCGGATGAAAGCATGCGCTGGTTTCTGGTGGCCAAGAATGCCGTTGGCGGGCTCTTTAAGGCAAAAAGTTCGCCGCCGGGGAAGATGCTCATATATTCCTGCCGGGAAGATCGGCAAGGCCGGATAATTGTGGTGGACTGCGTGAGCGGCCATGTGCTGCATCAAAGAGAAATAGACTTTGATTTTTCTGACGTTTACTGGATGGATGAATTACAGCGGTATGTTATCCTTTGCGAGGGTAAAAAAGAAAATGCCTGTTATTCTTATCTCAGGCTGATGGATGAGACGCTGCAGCAAGTGAATCAGATCATGCTGCCGCAAAGACACGAGGGAAAGTATATTTCATACAGTCAATCCATACAGTGTCAAACGGTGTTGTGGGGTTCTTGTGGGATGAACGATATACAAGCTTGCGATGTGACGACTGAAACATTGCGGATTGTTCACCCGGAGGATCGGGGTCTGTTTTTTGGCATAGGCCCGGAACGGGAGATTTTCAAATTGCAGGGGAATAATGTGCTGGTGATCTTTGATGCAAACGGCAGGCAGATCTCCTGGCATCGTTTCAAAAGCACAGCCTATCCTGTTGTCTATGGCAAGGACATTTATGTGTGCGATATTGATTCGGGGTTCCAGGGCAGTCGGATCAACGAAAATGCCGAATGCAGGATATGGAAATTGGAAAAAATCACAGAATAAGAGAAATAAAAAACGTCCGGTGTGAAAAACCGGGCGTTTTTTTGTATTCGCTTTAATCGGGGATCAGATCCATCCCGTTGGGGGAGAGGGCGTATTTGCTGTCCGATGTGCCTTCGCCCTGCTGGCCGAACTTGCTGATACCGGCGGAAAGCACCGTGCCATCGGAAAGCAGCGCCAGGCAAAACAGGCTGCCGCCCTGCACCAGCACCACATCCTTATCCCAGGCCTGGGCCGGCAAAATGCCCTCAGTGGCGGAGGAGCGGAAGCCGTGGCCCAATTGGCCGTAGCTGTTGTTGCCCCAGGACCAGAGGGAGCCGTCTTCCAAAATGGCATAGGTCTGGGAGGAGTAAGCGGCCACGTATTTCACCGGCAGGGGCAGGGGCACGGCCTGGGGGGCGGTGGTGGGCTTTTTATTGGTATCGTAGCCCAGCTGATGGAAATCGTTGCGGCCCCAGGTCCAGAGGGTGCCAGCCGTGTCCAGCAGCACCACGCTGCCGCCGCAGGCATCGATGGAGGCAATCTGGATATCGCCGTACTCAATTTCCACCGGGGTGTAAATGATGGTTTCCTTGGAAGGGGAAATGGCGTGATGTTCATTATCCCCCCAGCCCCAGAGGGTGCCGTCTTCCGCCAGGGCCAGCGAGAACTTGCCGCCCCCCGCAATCTGCACAATATTTTCCAGGGGCAGCAGGTAAGGTTCCTGCACGTTTTTGCGCTTGCCATTGCCGATCTGGCCATTACCGTTGCGGCCCCAGGCGTATACTGTACCTTCTTCCGTCAGAAGCAGCACATGGCCAAAACCGGTGGCCATGGCGGCCGGGGTGGCAGGCAGCTGAAGCTTTTTGTGGGTGGAGTAATAGCCTTCCTTGATGGCCAGGGACAAATAACTGTTATTGCCTGTGCCAAACAGGGTGCCATCCTGCATTTCCAGGAAATTATAATCCGATGCGGTGACTACGTCCTTCAGCTGGGAAAGGTCAATTTCCTCATTTCTGGTTTTGAAATCGGATACTTTGAAGCTTTGTTTCAGGTTGCCCTTGCCCAATTGGCCGAACTGATTATCTCCCCAGCAGCGGATAGCACCTTCCGTATCCCGGGTGTAGGCAAAGCTGCCGCCCACGGAAAGAATCACACTCCGGCCATCCGGCAGGGTGTATACTTCCGCACAGGCGGAGGAAAGAAGCAGGCACATAAGCAGCAAAGCGGCCACGGTTTTCCGAAGCATTTATTGATCCTCCTTCCGGATTCTGCGGCAGGTGAGGAACACCATCAGGCACAGGGAAATGACCATCACCAGATACACATAGATATCCGGGATATTGGTTTTATCCAGGGCGAAAATGGTGCCGATGCAAAGCACGATGCCAATCAGCATAAGGCCGCTTTCCAGCGCCAGGGTTTTCGTGGCAAGGCCACGCTTCTTCCCCCGGAGCAGGGCGGCAAACTGAGTGAAAAACAGGGTGCAGGCCAGGGCAATATGGGTGACCCGGGCGAAAATGAGCACGAACAAAACGTCATCGCACCGCAGGCATTCCGGCAGCACCTGAAGCGCACTGAACAGGCACAAGGTGTACAGGGCGAGGGTGCCGGGGGCCTTCATTTTTTTCACAAGGCACAAAAGCACAATCAGCAAAATGAGGGTGAGCACGCCTTCAATGAAGCAGACGGACAGCATCCATTCCCCCCAATCGTTCTGAATGCACAAGGGGGAAAACCACAACGCTTCGTTTTCCATCCATTCGCCGTAGCCCTGGCCGGAAAGGGGCTCCACAAAACGGAGGGCGCTGTACAAAAACAGGCCGGGAAGCGCTGCGGCATCCAGAAGTGATGCGGCCCTTTGGCCGGTGATTCCCTTGGTGATGGGGGCGGCCAGCAAAAAGCCCAGCAGAATGCCGCCCACATTGACGCTGCCGTTTTGCACATCAAAAAAGGCGGATAAACCGGCAAAATTGCCGATTTCATCATAGAACATGAACTCAAAGCGGACGGCGCAATACACCAGCCGCCCCAGGAATAAACCCAAAACACCGGCCAATATTGCATAAAGGCCGGTGGCAGAAAGGGGCACATTCTTTTTGCGGCCGGAAAGCATGGTAAGCCCGGCGGCCATCAAAGAAAACAAAAGGATGCACCATCCATAGGGGTTTTGAAACAAAGATACGGTTTCTTCCATTTCCATCATTGCTTTATTCCTTTAGTTTTCCAGGGTGGCGAAGTAAATAATATCGCTGAGGAAACGTTCAATATCCGGGCAGTTGTACTTGACATAGGTGAAATTCTTCTTTTCATTAAGACCCTTGAAAATCAGGGTGGAGCTGTTGCCGCCGTCCAGGTTGAAGGCGATGGAGCAGCCCGCTTCGCTGTGCTTTTTGCCCAGCTGTTCGCAAAGGGCGGCCATTTCAAAAATCGTCATGCCTTTGGAGCCCTTGCTCTGCGGCCCTTCGCAGGTAATCAGCAGGTATTCCAGCGGCCCGATCTGGGCAATGGCAGAACGCTGGGTGCTGTTCTGGGCGCCTATCTCCCGGTTCACATAATCTTCCCCGATCACGCTGACGCCGTCCTGGCACAAAAGGGGGCCAAAGCAGAACACCTGATACATATTTTCTTTATTGGCATCGTAATAAGCCTGATATTCTTCCTTGGCCGTGCACTTGGGCAGTGCGGAGAGATTGCCCTGCATATCGATGACCAGCAAATCCATGTTGCCATTGGCCTTGTTGCGCACCTGCTGGCCCATGCGAAGCACCACCTGACACTTATCGGACTTGGTGTGATAATCGCCATTGAGGGCCACCACGGCATTCACAGCCTTGGCTACCAGACGGCCACGGGCCGTGGTTTGGGATTTGAAGGTGGCACGGGCAGAATCCACCATGCCGGCAGGGGCCGTGCGCAGCTGGGAGGGATGGGAAATTTTCACGTGGGCATAGTTATAGGTGGTATCGGCAAACCGATCCGTATAGAGTTTTACGGAGATGGAGCTATCCTCATATTCGCTTTCGGAAATATAGTTTTCCTTTTTCGGTTCAGCGCCGCCCGTATATTTATCCATGGGCAGGCCTTCCGCAAAAGCGGCCTGCATGCAGGTGCACACAAGCAGGATAATCAGCAAAAAAGAGGCAGAGAGCTTTTTCATCGCAGCAATTTCCTTTCGTTTCTAACTAAAAATTATGGTACACGAAACCCCTCTCTTTGTCAAGGCAAATTTCCCCTGCAACCGCAAAGAAAGGGGACGGCCGTGCAGGATGTACAAGGCCGTCCCGGGGGGAATTATTCGTCGTTTGTCATGAAGCGGTACTGGGCTTCGCACAGGCCCCGGTAATGGCCGCCGGGCAGCTTGATCAATTCCTCATGGTTGCCCTTTTCAGCAATCTTGCCATCCTGCACCACGAAAATGCAATCGGCATTGCGGATGGTGGACAGGCGGTGGGCGATGACGAAAGAGGTGCGGTTTTTCAGCAGGGCATCCAGCGCCTTCTGGATCAGCATTTCCGTTCTGGTATCGATGGAGGAGGTGGCTTCATCCAGAATGAGGATTTTGGGATCATTCAGCAGCGCACGGGCGAAGGAAATCAGCTGGCGCTGGCCCTGGGAGAGGGAAGAGCCGCGCTCGTTCACTTCGGTTTGGTATCCCTTGGGCATGGCCATGATGAAATCGTGGGCGCTGACGGTTTTGGCTGCTTCGATCACTTCTTCATCGGTGGCATCCAGCCGGCCGTAGCGGATGTTTTCCATGATGGTGCCGGAGAAAATGAAGGTATCCTGCATCATGACGGACATCTGCTTGCGCATGGAGGTGAGCTGCATATCTTTCAGGTCGTGCCCGTCAATCAGCACCCGGCCCTCGGTGGGGTCATAGAACCGGCTGAGCAGGTTCACAATGGTGGTTTTCCCGGCGCCGGTGGGGCCAACCAAGGCAATGGTATTGCCAGGGGCAATATCGAAGGATACGTTTTTCAGCACCGTCTTTTCCCGGTCATAGGAGAAGGTGACGTTTTCAAAGGTGACCCGGCCTTCAATGGGGGGCAGGGGTTTGGCCCCTTCCTTATCCTGAATATCGCTTTCCGTATCCATGATTTCAAAAATGCGTTCCATGGAAGCGGTGGCAGAAAGCAGGCTGTTGTAGAAATTGGAAAGGGTGTTAAGGGGCTGCCAGAAACGGCCCAGGTACCAGATCAAAAGCAACAGATCCGCCAGGAACAGAGGATCCGCCTTGATGAATTCCACACCGGCGATGTACACCAGCACCGTGCCGATATTGCCGGTCAAATCCAGCATGGGCCAGAACAGGTTATTGATGGTGACGGCCTTCATCCAGGAAGAGCGGATATCGCTGTTGACGGAGCGGAAGGTATCGTCATTTTCATCCTCCCGGACGAAGGCCTCCGTCACCCGCATGCCGGTGAGGGATTCGTGGAGGTAGCCGTTCATGGTGGAATTTTTCACACGCACACGCTGCCAGCGAAGGCGCATCACCCGCTTCACCTTGAACAGGATGAAAATCAAAAGGGGCAGAATGCACATGCCAATCAGCGTCAGTTTCCAGTTGACGGCCAGCATGATGATCACCAGCAGCACGATGGTCATGCAGTCAATCAGCACGTTCACGATGCCGTTGGTGAACAGATCGTTCAGGGAGTTTACGTCGTTGATGACACGCACCAGCAGTTTCCCGGCGGAGCGGGTATCAAAGAAGGAAAAACTCATGCCCTGAATGTGGTGGAACAAATCTTCCCGGAGGGTGGCCAGGGCCCTGCGGCCGGAGGTATCCATCCAGCGGATGCGGTACCTGGTGCAGATGGCGCCGATGACGGCCAGCAGCACCATACCCCCCAGAATCCAGGGCATTTTATCGGTGGCCTTGATTTGCAGTTCCCCGATGGCCCGGCTCATGAGGAAAGGGTTGGCCAGGGAGCAGCCCATGGCCACCAGCATCAGGATGAGAGAGAAGCCCACCTTCTTTTTATAGGGCTTCATGTAGCGCAGCAAGCGAATGAATTGCTCTTTATTAAACGGCTTTTCCAACGCTTCATCGTCTAACTGGCGAATAACACGTGCCATCTTACTGCACCTCCTTTTCAACCTTCACAGCGCTGGACATCTGGTCCATCACCATCTGGTAGTAAATGCCGCCCTTTTCCATGAGGGATTTATGGTTGCCCCGCTCTGCAATTTCCCCGTTATCCAGCACGATGATCTGATCGGCATTCTTGACGGAAGAAATGCGGTGGGCGATGATGAAGGTGGTGCGGTCCTTCAGCACTTCCTTCAGTTCCTGCTGAATCAGGTATTCCGTTTCCATATCCACGGCGGAGGTGGAGTCATCCAGAATGAGGATGGCCGGGTCAATCATCACGGCACGGGCAATGGCGGTGCGCTGTTTCTGGCCGCCGGAAAGGCCAAGGCCCCGTTCACCCACCACCGTTTCATAGCCCTGGGGCATATGATCGATAAACTCGGTGGCCTGGGCCACTTTGGCGCTGCGCTTCACCCTTTCCATATCCCCGGAGGGGTCACCATAGCGGATATTATCGGCAATGGTATCGGAGAAGAGGAAGGTTTCCTGCATCACATAGCCAATCTGGCGGCGCAGGGGCTTTAAGGCGTGCTGGCGCACGTCAATGCCGTCAATTTTCAGGGAGCCGGATTCAATATCGTAAAACCGGCCCAGCAGCGTAACCAGGGTGGATTTACCGCTGCCGGTGGCGCCCATGATGGCCACCGTTTCCCCGGGCTTTGCTTCCAGGCAGATATCTTTGAGAACCATCTGGTGGCCGTAGGAGAAATTCACATGATCAAACACCACATGGCCTTTGAATTCCTTGGGGGTACGGGGCTTTTCGGGGTCCCGGATGGAGGCACCGAAATCCACATAATAAAACAGCTTTTCGGCAGAGGTGACGGCGTTTGTCACCATGTTGATGATATTGGGCAATTGACGCATGGGGTCTACCAGCATCCAGATATAACCGGTGACGCCCACCATGGTGCCGATATCCAGGGTGCCGTTGATGGTAAGCAGAAGGCCGCCCAGCAAAGCAATGGGGGTGCACAGGGCGCCCAGAATATCCATAAAGGGCACGAAGGAACTCCACAGCCAGGAAACCTGCAGGTGCATATCCGCCAGCTTCTGGTTTTCCTTATTGAAGCGTTCTTCTTCATAAGGCTCCTGGGCGTAGGCCTTCACCACGTGCATGCCGGCCAGGTTTTCCTGGGTGATGGTGTTCAGGGTGGCGTTCTGTTCACGCACCTGGCGGAACAGGGGGCGCACTTTTTTGTTGAACACCCAGGCCATCACGGCAATCAGGGGGGTGAGGCTGAGCACCAGCAGGGTAATCTGCCAGCTCATGGTCATCATGAAAATGAAGGCGCCCACGAAACGCAGGGCCTGTTCATACACATGGATCAGGCCAAAGGCAATCAGGTGGCGCACGCCGTCAATATCGCCGGTCATACGGCTCATGATTTCGCCCACCCGGTGCTTATCATAAAATTCGTAGGGCATTTCCTGCAAATGGGCATAAAGGCCGGTGCGCAAATCCCACATGGCGGACTGGCTCATGCGTTCATACAATACGCTGCGCAGGAAATTGCAGCCGCCGGTAAGCAAAGTGAGCCCGATCAGCATGCCGCAAAAGGGCAGCAATTTGTCATACAGTCCATTGGTGATTACATCATCCACGATGAACTTGGTGATGTAGGGCTTCACCAGCATGGCTACAATCACCACCGTCTGCAGGGCCAGGCCCCCGAACAGGTGCTTCTTGTAGGGCTTCATCAAGCCCCAGATGCGCTTGATGGTATCCATAAACCGTATACCTCCGCATATAAAATCGCTTTCATTATAGCAATCTCTACCAGAGAATCAAGCCCAAATCATGCGAAAAAATGCGCATATTTTCCAAACGGCAGAAAGTGACAAGAAAAGGGGCGGAATTGTCATTTTTTCAAAAAAATCTCTGCCCCGAAAGGCAGAGAAAAGGGACAAAAATATTGTTTAACGAATTTTTAATTCAAAAGAAATCTGGCCGTTTACAGGATCGTTTTTCTGTGGGGAGAGGGGCAGGAGTCGGTAGGGCATGGTAAGGGTGATGATGCCGTCTTCATCCGTCTGGAGCATATTCCGGATGGCTTGATTCTCCTTTAATTTATTTTCATACCAAATGGCATTTTGGGGATCGTCCTTTATTTGCTTTTGCAAAGCCGCATCGCTTTCAGGGTTCAGAAAATCCATGCGGATTTCCACCACTGTGTGAAGCAGGCCATCGTCTCCCACATACGCATCATAACTGGACATATCCCCCAGAAGTTGCATTCCCTCGTAATAAACGGCATTCATATCCAAGAACAATGGTTCTTTATGGCTGGCGGTAAGAATGGGCGTTCCTTCTATTTCTGCATTCAAAAGCTCATCGTAGGTGTGCAGTTCAAAGCCTTCATCCTTTTCAAGATGGGCGGTTGCAGAAACTACCATAAAGTTCTGATCAGCTACCCATGCGGCATCCTGTACGAAAACGTTCAGGCCGCTTTCGTCCGTGTTACATTGAGGAAGGGCGGTTTGTAAGTGCGTTAAAATGGCATCGTGTTTTTCAGGCTCATGCTGTTGATAAGCGGTAAAGCGGTTTGTGTAATACCATTCCAAACCGTGGGAAATCAGTGCATAGGCACTGCCGCACAAAAGAGCGGCCATCAAGGTGAAAGCAAGGATAGAACGAAAAGCAACTTTTTTCACGGTTTTTTCCTCCTTTTGATGGGGCAGGCCCATGATGAGGCATTCCATTTGCTTTGCAAAGGCATCCGTCATTTCTGGATACATTTGCTGCAATTTTTCCTGTTTAGGGTGAATCATAGGCCCACCTCCTCGTTTAGTTGTTTTTGCAGGCGTTTTCTGGCCCGAAATAAACGATTTTTGAAAGCTGCAACGGAAATGCCCAGAGCGGCAGCCCCTTCTATTTCCGTTAAACCTTCCATGTATTTCAACAATACAGGGGTTCGCAAGGTTTCGGGCAGGGAAGCAATGGCATCGTACAGGCCTGTATCGGAGTATGGTTCTATTGCAGCCGGAAGAAAGGATAAATCCTCCATGAACACTATGCGCTTATGCTTTCGCAAAATGGCATAACTTTCGTTGATAACGATACGCATAAGCCAAGATTTTTCTTTGCCCGACCGGGGTTTCTGACGATGCTTCCATGCATTCAGAAGTGATTGTTGCAGCGCATCTTCCGCATCTGGCCTGTTATGCAAAAGGCTGTATGCCATCCGGAACATAGCTGGCATCAATTGCCGGGTGAGGGCAATGTAGGTGGCATCATCCATGGTGCTTCCTCCGTGCTTTTTTGAGATCTCACCTGTTAGACGATTCAAAAGGGGAAAAAGTTAGCAGGGACGAATAATTTTGAATAAAAAACCCGGGTTGAAACCCGGGTAATGGAAAGTTTATTTGATTTCCTTCAGTTCGTATTCCTGGGTGCCCAGGCCGTATTCGGAAAGCATGGCCAATTGCAGGTAGGGGTCCTTGCCGTGGAGGCGCTGGAACAGGTGGCCTTTTTCGCCCATCTGATGGCCCCGGGGCACGCCCTGGGGAATGAGATCTTCCACTTTGATCATATCCAGGCTGGCCCGTTCCACGGCCACGATATCGCTGGAGGCGGTGATGCCGATATCCGGAACCAGGGAGGGGGTGGTGAGGCCCCAGCAATCGCAAAGTGCGGTGATGGAAATGAGCATATTGATGAAAAATACGTTGTCCGGGCCGAAGGTATCCAGTACCGTCTTGGTGCAAAGGGCCATGCCACGCTGGAAATCGGCGTAATCGTGGCTATCCAGGGTGATGGCGTTCACGGGACACACCTTGGCGCAGTGCTGGCACATGGTGCAATTATGGTAATTCACTTTGTACTGGCCCTTGTCGTCAAAGCGGTTGGCAAAATGATTGCAGGATTCAATGCACTTATTGCAATGGACGCATTTTTGCGCATCCCACACAAGGCCGCCTTCCAGCCCGTGAATTTCATGCCGGGTGCGGTCCGTGACGCAGCCCATGGCAATATTTTTGCAGGCACCGCCATAGCCGCAGGCCCCGTGGCCCTTCACGTGGGAAAAGTCAATGAGGAAATCCGCATCGTGAATCAGCCCGGCCACGTCCACGTGCCGGAAGGATTTGAAATCCACTTCCTTGGTGTAATAATATTTGCCGAAATAGCCGCAGTCATCCAATACCGGGCAGCCCAGGTTATCGGCGGTATAGCCCCGGCGTTCCGGGTGGCGGCGGTACACGTAGTGATCGGTGATGAAGCATTCGGCGCCGCTATCCTGCACGAACTTTACAAGCGAGCGCACAAACACCGGGGGAATGGTGGAATAGGTGATGCCGTCGCCAATGTGCATTTTGATGGCCACCTTTTTACCCTTCACCTTTTCGGCCAGGCCGGAGGCCTTCAACAGCCGTTCAAATTTGGCAGGCAGGGTTTGCCCGGCTTCGTAACGGGCATAGGCCATGGAGGAAAACAGAACTTCACTTGCCATAAAAAACTGCTCCTTTCGTAGATGAAAATTTTTATTCGCTGCAAAGTGTGATCAGATGGAATTGGGGCCTTACCCCCAGCCTTACCGGCAGCATGGAGGTGCCCACGCCGTTGGAAACCATGAGATCCACCCCATGTTCCCGGTACCAGCCGCTGCGATAGCGGTTGCCGTAATCGCTGGAGGTTTTGGGGGCATAGCCGAAAAGGGCCACCTGCCCCCCGTGGGTGTGGCCGCACAGGGCCAGCTGATAAAAGGGGCCGCCAGGCAATTGATAGGTATCCGGCAGCATATCCGGGGAATGGGGCAGGAAGATGGTGAAAGAAGCGCCCTTTGTGAGGCGGGCCAGCTTTTCAAGATCCGGAAAGCCGTTATAGTAATCATCCGCCCCGGCTATGGCCAGGGTGTGGCCTTCTTTTTCAAGCAGATAGGTATCGTTCACCAGCGGAATCACCCCGGCTGCTTTCATGGCGTTTTGAATGGGCAGAAAGTTTTCTTCCGGAAGCGTCCGGTCATGGTTGCCGAAAATGGCCAGGGTGGCTATTTTGGCTTGAAAGGCCGGCTTTTTCTGCCAGAAGGCAAGGGCCCCGGCGGAATCCTCCCCATAATCGCCCCCCAGCAGGATCAGATCCGCTTCCAGCGCATTCACCCGGTTTACCAGCATATCCAGCCGTTCATCACTGAAAAAATGGCCGTGATGAATATCGGAAACATAGGCAATGCTTAGGCCGCTGAAGGGGGAGGGCAGGGAAGGGTTATGGTAGGTTTCTTTTACCAGATCCAGCTGATTGGCCAGGTACAATGGATAAAACAGGGCGCAGCCTGCCGGCAGCAGCATCATCCATTTGCCCAGCCGGGAAGGGTGCTTGGCCCGCTTTTTTTTGTGTTTTTCCATGCTGTGTTCCTTTCTGGGGAGGGAATAACTTGGGAAAATTGTAACATATTTAACAGATCCGTGCAATTGCGAAATGCGAAGAAATATGGTATGATGAAGAAAATTTATGCTGAAGGTGGATGGCAATGAACAAAAAATTATTTTGCATGGCATTGGTGCTGCTGCTTCTGGCGGCCTTTGGGGCATCGGCTGCCACAAAAATTCAGCTGGATGCCAAGGAAGGGAAAGTGACCTATGCCTTCCAGCTGGCCCAAACGGATGAATTTGCCATTCTGGAATACAAAGGCCCGGCGGATAACGGCAAGATGGTGCTTTATGGGGAAGACGGCAGCTTTTCCGGCGAAATTTTGCTGCCTTATTCCGGCAAGGGCGGAAATGTGACCGTCACGCTGAAGAACATAAAAGATGTGGGCATTGGCAAGGGCACGGTGAAGCTGCCCAAGGATAAGAATTACACCGTGCCCAAGGGAAAATCCAACGTGAAGGTGGAAAACCTGGTGCTGGAAGCAACCACGGAGGGCTTCCGCTATTCCTTCACGGCCACAGGCTCCGTTTTTATGCAGCTGCAATTCCGCAATAAGCAGGAGGGCGGCACCTTCTACGTTTACCCCGATGAAAACGGCCAGTATGCAGGGGAAGTTACTTTGCCCCTCACCTATGCCCGCACGCTGACCACGGTGAAAATCCTAAACGGCCAAGGGATAGTAAAGAAAGAGGGCGAAGTGCGCAAGGCCTATCAGATTGGCGAAGCGCCCAAGGCCACGGAAGGCCGCCTGTCCGGGCTGGTTGTGTGCGTGGACCCCGGCCATCAGGAAAACGGGAAAATGGTGCGTGAACCCATCGGCCCCGGCCTGGAGGGATACACTTCCGGCACCAGCGGCATGGCCCAGGGCAATGTGACCATGCGTAAGGAAAGCATTGTGGTGATGGAAATTTCTGAAAAGCTGCGGAACGAACTGATTCGCCAGGGGGCCACCGTGGTGATGACACGGGAAGCCCAGGACGTGTTCCACACCAATATGGAACGTTGCCAGATTGCCGAAGATGCCGGGGCGTGCATTATGCTTAGGCTGCATGCGGATATGTGGGAAAACACCGCCAAGCGGGCCATTTCCGTGTATACCCCCCTGAACAGCGATTATGCCAAGGCCGTGGCCGATAAGAAAACCTATGAGGAAATGGGCTGGCTGATGCTGGATTCCATGAAACGGGCGGTGGGCTACCGGCTGGATACCACCACCGGCTATGTGCATCAGGGCGATGGCTTTGTGGGCAATAACTGGGCGAAGATGATTTGTTTCCTGATTGAAATGGGCTTTTTGAGCAATGTGCAGGATGAGCATTTGCTCTCCCAGCCGGTGTATCAGCAATGGCTGGCGGAGGGCATGGCCCAGGGCGTGTATGAAATTGCGGTATATCGGGGCCTTATCGAACCCACGGAATAAAGAATAAAAAATGAACCGGGAAAGCAAAGAAAAGGCTTTCCCGGTTTTTGATTGCGTTTTTTACAGCGCCGTTTCGGTGCGGATGCAGGTGGGATATTGTTTGGAAAGAACGTCAAATGCGGCATCGGCGGCGGCATCATCTTCAAATGCGCCGAACACCACGGAGCCGGAGCCGGTCATCCGGGCAAAGGCGGCACCCTGTTCATACAAATACCGGACGGCGGTTTTCAAAATGGGCTTTTTCTCTGCGGATACCGTTTCCAGCATGTTCACCGCATGCTGTTCCATCCGGGAAAGATCGCCCTCCGCAAGGGCCGAAACCACTTCCGCCACATTGCCGCCTTTGGGGTTTTTCTGGTGATAGGCGGTGAAAATCTCTTTGGTGGATAAGCCTTCGCAGGGCTGGATCAGCACCAAAGGGAAGGTGCGCTTGCAGGAAACGGGGGAGAGAATTTCCCCAATGCCCTGGGCACGCATGGGGGCGTCCATCAGGCAAAAG
>JAZUQI010000125.1:0-5419 GCA_045605625.1 Clostridia bacterium | reverse complement strand
CTTTATGGTGGCGGCCAGCATGCTGCTGGTGGGGGCCTTTGCTACGGCGGAAGTGAATGGTACGCCTTTGGGAACAACATACACCAGCAGCAAGCAGCTTCCTTATATTCCGCCTTTTGAAGGGGAAATGCTGCATCATTTTGAAGGCCTGAAAACGGATGAAGAAAGAATAGAAGCGGCCAGGATGCTGGCAGCCATGCCCATGATGACCGATATTGACCTGACGGATGCGGAGTGGAATGTGGAATCTGACAGCCGATTGCCGGGGGTATGGGAGGTTGCGGCAAAGCGGAATGATGCATTTGTTTACCGGGCGCTCATCAATGATAACGGTGAAATATTTGCGGTGGATAACAATGCATATCCGATGCCTGAGGGCAAAGAAAGCAGAATCGATTTGACTGACCCATGGAAGTTTTCTGCCACCGAATTTGCACGGGATTGGGTGAATGTGGCTTGCCCTTCTGTGGCGGATCTTGTGACGCAAATCCGTTGTGTTGTGGCGTATGAGAGGGGCGGTAAAGCATTTTGCCTGGTGGAAGTGATGCTGAAAGAAATGCCGTATACGAATATTCTCTTTGAATTTCAGTTGACGCCCCAGGTGCGCATTATTCGGGTTTCCCCGGGCGTGGGCTGAGGAAATTGCAATGCGGGGCAGCCCATGCTATAATAGAACAAATGGAAGGGAGGGAAACGCCGTGGCTTCTTTACTGAAATCCACGCTGAACACAAGGTTTCTGCCGGGTAGTGGGGAAAGGTTCATCCGCAGCGATGCGCCGCTGAACCTGACGGAAGAAGAAATTTGCTGGCTGGAGGAAAGGAATATTCGCACGCTGGTGGATTTGCGGTCTAATGAAGAAGTACAGCGAAAGCCCTGCCCTTTGGCCCTGCGGAACGGCTTTCTCTACCACCACCTGCCGGTGACCGGCGGCGGTGATACGCCCAGGAGCCGGAAACATCTGCATCAGGTGTGCGCCGGGATGGTGGACGGGCAGATGGAATGTATTTTGGATGTGATTTTGCAGGCGGAAACCCGGGTGATGTACTTTTGCACCGCCGGAAAAGATCGGACGGGGGTGGTTTCCGCCCTGCTGATGAAGCGGCTGGGCTGCCCGGAAAAGGAAATCATTGCGGATTATATGCAATCCAAAGAAAACCTGATAGGGATGCTGGAGGGATATGCGGCGGCGAACCCCCAGGTGGATCTGGAGATCATTGTGCCGAAGGAAGAAAACATGGAAAGGCTGCTGCGTGAAGTTGAATAAATGGAGGAAAGGCGCATGAATATTCCGCTCAGCGGCATCTGGTATCATGGCTCTGATAAGCGTTTTGAGGTGCTGCGAGAAAACAGCACTGTCACCCCATGGCGGGAATTGGCGGAAGCCTTTTCCCATCAGCCCACCCGGTTTTCTTATGACGATCAGGGGAGGATTTTCCACAACGGCACACAAAAGGGCTATCTATATGTGATCGATGAGCCGGTTGCGGTAGGGGAGGATATTTACCCCCATCCCCGAACCACCATGGATGAAAATGCGGAGTTTTTAACAAAGCGGCCATTGAAAGTGAAATACATCGGCGAAGTTTGAAAAAGAGACAGAAAAAAGCCTCTGCCTGCGTTATTGCATGCAGAGGCTTTTGCTTATTTTCTTATCAGAAACCGTTGACGGTATTGAAAAGCTTCTTATTGAAAGTATGCTTGGCGGCCAGCGCCTTTTCGATATCCATGTGGAAGGTTTTGCCGTTGCGGCGGCCGATTACCTGGTTGCTGATGCCTTTCTTCAGCAGTTCAATGGCCATAGCGCCGGCTTCGAAGGCAAAGATGCAGTCCCGTGCGGTGGGGCTGGCGCCACGCTGGATGTAGCCAACCACGGTGGAACGCACTTCGATCATGCCGCACTTACGCTTGAGCACGCTGGCAAAGCGTTCAGCCGTCATGGGTTCGCCTTCGTACACCTGCTTGCCAAAGGGCTTGAGGAAGGAATAGACGTCAAAGGGCTCCATGGAGGCCCAGCAGCCTTCGGCGATTACCACGGTGGCACGGGTGTTGCCCCGCTTGATTTGCCAGTTCAGCTGATCCGCCACCTGATCCACGCTCCACTTTACTTCCGGCACCACCACGATTTCGGCACCGGTGGCGGCAGCCGTGCTCAGGGCGATATCACCGCAGTCACGGCCCATCACTTCGATTACGTGGGGGCGGTCATGGGAACGGGAAGTGGCACGAATGGCCCGGACGGCATCGGCGCAGGTGTTCACGGCGGTGTCGTAGCCAAGGGTCATTTCGGTATAGGCCAGGTCATTATCAATGGTGCCGGGAATGCCAATGCAGGGAATGCCCAGCTCGCAAAGGCGCATGGCCCCCTGGAAGGAACCATTGCCGCCGATGACCACCAGCCCGGATACGTCCATATCCTTCAGCCGCTGGGCGGCCTTTTCCCGCATGGCCGGATCCAGGAATTCGGTGCAGCGGGCGGTGCGCAGGTAAGTGCCGGGGAGATCGGCAATATCCAGCACGGTGTCCATATCCAGACGGACAAAATTATCTTCCATCTTGCCCGAGCGGCCCAGCAGGCCGTTATAGCCGCGCTTGATGCCAATCAGCGGCATATCCAGCCGGTTGGCACAACGGGCCACGCTCATGACGGCTGCATTCATGCCGGGGCTGTCGCCGCCGCTGGTGAGTACTGCAATATTGGACATGGAAAAACACTCTCCTTAAAAATCTGTGGTGCGAAGCAAATTGCAAAACAGCAATTTG
The DNA here is from genome assembly GCA_045605625.1 of Clostridia bacterium. Classification (GTDB taxonomy): domain Bacteria; phylum Bacillota; class Clostridia; order Christensenellales; family Aristaeellaceae; genus RUG563. Next base: position 2,658 of record JAZUQI010000125.1, on the reverse strand, counting down.
CCGAATTATTATACCACAATCTCCGCCCTTATGCCATAGCCAAAATGCAAAAAGCCATGAATTTTTCACAGAAATTGCTGACAAAAAGAGCAAATGCCGCATTTTTTCCCTGCCCTTGGGCGAAAAAAGCAGGGTTAATACAAAAATATGCAAAATTGCAATAATATTTTACAAATAATACTTGACAAATAATATTTTGAGTGTTAATATTATCACGAAAATAATATTCAGGAGGTAATATTTATGAAAACCAACAAAGTGAACGAAGTGCTCAAGTTTCAGGATGGCGCTGCCTTTGAAGAAAAGCTGACCGGCATTCTGGCATCCGAAAGCAATGAAAATGCGGTGATTGCCCTGCTGGACGTGGATATGTTCCTGCATGTGAATGATGATTTCGGCTACGAAGTGGGGGATCAGGTGCTGATTTCCCTGGGCCAGTATCTGCAGGCAGGGCTGGAAGGCAAAGGGGAAATTTTCCGCATCAGCGGTGATGAATTCGGCATTCTCTTTGGCACGGAAATGGAAAAGGAAGATGCCTTCCTTCTGATGGAGCAGCTGCGCCGGGGCCTGGATATCAAACTGCCCGATGGGGAACAGATCACCATTTCCTGCGGCATTGCGGCGGCCTTTGAAGACGCCAACCGGTATCAGGAACTGTTCCGCAAGGCGGAAAGCGCCATGTTCCGGGTGAAGTACGCCGGGCGCAACAAAGTGGCCCTGTGCCGGGAAGAAAAGATGGTGCCCAAAACCAGCCACTATACGTCCGACCAGCTGAAGCGGCTGACTAAGCTTTCCAAGCGGGAAGGCATCGGCGAAGCCATTCTGCTGCGTGAAGCGCTGGATATGCTGCTGAAACGTTATGACGTGTGATGATTGACAAGGGGCCGGGGGTGTGGTATACTACGAAACGGAGTATATCTCCAAAAGGAGTGTGGTTACCCCGTGGAGGGTGATTATGGCAGTAGTAATGCCATAGAGCCGGAGCCTAACCCCGGTACGAAGATGAAAACACAGGCGCACCTGCGGCTTTGCCTTGGGTGTGCTTTTTGTGTGTAAAAAAGGAGTATTTCAAGTAAAATGTCAACGCAAATCCTGATTATGATCATTCTGGTGTGCCTTTCTGGCTTCTTTTCGGCCACGGAAACGGCCTTTTCTTCCCTGAACCGCACAAGGCTGAGAAGCCTGGCGGAAAACGGCAACCGCAAAGCCCAGTCGGCCCTGCGGCTGGCGGAAAACTATGATGATCTGCTTTCCACCATTTTGATTGGCAATAATATTGTAAACATTGGCCTGGCTTCCATTGCCACCATTTTCTTTGTGAATCTGGTGGGCGGCTCCGGGGCCAGCCTGTCCACGGCGGTAACCACGGTGGTGGTATTGATTTTCGGGGAAATTTCCCCCAAATCCATGGCCAAGGAATCGCCTGAAAAGTTTGCCATGGCGGTGGCGGATATGCTTGGCCTGCTGGTGAAGGTGTTCAAGCCCATCAACTGGCTGTTTGGCAAGTGGAAGGTGCTGCTTTCCAAGCTGTTCAAAGTGAAGGATGACCGCAGGCTGACCCAGGATGAACTGATTACCATGGTGGAAGAAGTGGAGCAGGAAGGCGGCATGGATGCCGATGACAGCGACCTGGTGCGTTCCGCCATCGAATTCCATGACCAGGAAGTGGCGGATATCCTCACCCCCCGTGTGCGGGTGGAAGGGGTTTCCCAGGATGCCAGCTTTGCCGAAGTTTCGGAAATTTTTGAAGAAAGCGGCTATTCCCGTCTGCCTGTCTATGAAGAAACCATTGACCGCATTGTGGGCGTGATCCACCAGAAGGATTTCTACCGCAAGAGCAAGGATAACCAGCTGAACCTGCAGGAAATTATGAAAAGCCCGGTGTTCGTCACCGAAAACACCAAAATCAGTGATTTGATGCGGCTTTTGCAGCGCACAAAATCCCAGCTGGCGGTGGTGGTGGATGAATACGGCGGCACCGTGGGCATTGTGACCATGGAAGATATTCTGGAAGAATTGGTTGGCGAAATCTGGGACGAACACGACGAAATTGAAGTGGAATTCCAGGAAGAAAAGGACGGCAGCTGGCGCATTGTGGGCAGCGCTCCCCTGGAAGAAATGGAAGAACGCTTTAACCTCGGCATGGGCGCCGATGCCAGCACCGTGGGCGGCTGGGTGATGGAAATTGCAGAACGCATCCCCGATGTGGGGGAAGAATTCCATTGCGGCAGCTGGGATGTGCAGGTGCTGAAGGCGGATGACCGGCATGTGCAGGAAATTTTGCTCAAGCCCCATGCGGAGGAAGAAGCGGAAGCGTAAGGGAAGGACGGGGTTTTTGGGGCGTTGCCCCAAGCCCCAGCAGGGATTTCATCCCTGCACCCACCTTCGGATACTGCGCCACTTTTTCTGCAGGCCATTTCCCGATGCTTGGGAAATGGGCGGAAACAAAACACATGATTTTATTCGGGATGGAAATGCACGGGCCATCCTCGGGCTGGGCGGCGTTCCGCCGCCGGCCGGATGCAAAGCATCCGGGGAAAACAGCGAAACGGCGTGGGGAGAATACATTCTCTCCACGCCGTTTTCCTGTTTTCATACAGCCCGTGGCTGAAAATTTTATGTTTCTCAACGCTTCGTGCGGAAAAAACGGGGGGGTTA
>JAZUQI010000124.1:0-2472 GCA_045605625.1 Clostridia bacterium | reverse complement strand
AAATGGGTTTGCAGCCTCTTAGCAGAAGCTGCAAACCCTATTTTTACGGCCGTAAATTGATAGAGGAAGCGCCATGGGCGCTCCTCGGGGCGGCAAAGCTGCCCCTGCGGATTACACATGAAGGGGCTGCGGCCCCTTCATACATCCCCGGGTTTGTTTTTTTTGACACGCTGAAGCACGACTGTATGCCGTGCTTTTTTCTTTGTCCTTTTGCAATTACAATACGAAGCCGAACTGAATTCCTTCCGCAAGAAACACCGCCAGGCAAGCCGTCAAGGCCACCACCGTCAGGCTTTTTCCCTTCAGGGCCAGCACCGCTGCCACCGCCACCCCGGCCCCGGCGCTGATCAGGCTCACATCCGTCATAAAAACCGCCGGAAAGGTCATGGCCGCCAGCACCGCATAGGGCACATAATAGAAAAAGGAGCGGAAGAAGGGGGACGTGATTTTTTTCCGGAACAGGGTGAAGGGCAGCATACGGATCAGGTACGTCACCCCGGCCATCACCGCCAGGTAAAGAAACACCATGCCTCTCATGCCGCCACCTCCTCCTGAACGGGCCGCACAAGGGCCAATACCACCGCCGCCGCAATGGCGCTGATGATGATGATAAACCCGTCATAATCCTTCAGAAAACCAAATAAGGGCAGGAACGTGAGCATGCAGGAAAGCCCGGACGCCAGAAGAACGCAGGGCAGCACCCCCTTTTCCGTTTTCATGGGGGGCAAAATGATGGCGATGAACATGGCATACAGCGCCAGCGCCAACGCCTGCGTGACGCTGCCCGGCAGAATATTCCCGGCCACCGCCCCAAGCATAGTGCCCAGCGCCCAGCCGATATACGGGGCCGTGGCCAGGCCGCTGAAATATCTTGGCCCCACGGGATGGGGCTTGCTGGAAGCCACGGCAAAAATTTCATCGGTGATAAAAAAGCCGTAAAACATGCGTTTGCCGGTGGTCATGCAAGGGTCCAGCCGCTGGGTGAGGGCCACGCCCATCAGGGCATAGCGCAGGTTAATCACCAGCTGGCACAGGGCCATCTGCACCAGCCCGGCCCCGGTCACCGCCCCCAGCTGCACCGCCTTTTCCAATACCTTCACCCCGGCCACCTGCCCGGCGGAGGTTAAATTCACCATGGAAATCAGCACCGCTTCCAGGGAATACAGCCCGGCGGCCACCGCCAGAATGCCAAACCCGAAAGAAACGGATAAATACCCCAGGCCAATGGGCATTCCATCCTTCAACCCGTCCCGGTACCCATAGGGCGAACCCTGCTTTTGCATCTTTCCGCTTCCTTTCCGGCATACAAAATACAAGCGGTAGTTTACCACGAATGTTTTCCGCCGTCAAACCGCCGGGGCCTGCGGCATTGCATTTTTTCCGGCTTTTCAGTATAATAATTTCAATCTTTCCGCCAAGGAGGCTGCATCCATGTTTCGGGATTTATTGCGCAAAAAACAGGCCCTTTCCAGGGAGGAATGCCTTGCCCTTTTGCAAAAGGAAAAGCGGGGCGTGCTTTCCGTTCTGGGGGATGAGGGATACCCTTACGGCATGCCCATGAACCATTTTTATCATGCAGCGGACGGCTGTTTGTATTTCCATTGCGGCAAAACGGGCCACCGGCTGGATGCCCTGAAAACATGCGATAAGGTTTCCTTCTGCGTGTATGATGAAGGCTATCGCCGGGAAAACGAATGGGCGCTGAACATCCAAAGCGTCATCGTTTTCGGCCGGATGGAGGTAATCTCAGATGCTGCGCTGATCCGGGAAATTTGCGAAAAGCTGAGCTACAAATTCACGGATGATACCGCCTACATCGAAAAAGAACTGGCCCAGTCCGCCAAAAACACCCTGCTGCTTCGCCTCACCCCGGAACATATTTCCGGAAAGCTGGTAAACGAAGCCTGAAAGGAACTTTTCCATGAAACTGCATTTTGAATCCGCCCTTTTGCACAAGGAACCCATTGGCCGCCTGTTCCTTTCCGCCTTTCCCAAGGAAGAAAGGCCCCCCATCCGCCTTCTGTACCGCCGCCACCGGCAGGGCAAGGCGGATTTTCGTGCCGTGATGGAGGGGGATCGTTTCGTTGGCCTGGTGCTGATCACCGGCTGTGAAGCGGTGAAAACCCTGATGTTCTTCGCCATTGAGCCGTCCCTCCGGGGGAAGGGCTATGGCAGTGAAGTGCTTGGAATGATCCGGGCGGAATTTGCTCCTCTTCCCTTCTTCCTCTGTGCGGAGCCTTTGGATGACGCCGCCGAAAACGCCCGGGAACGGGTAAATCGGCTGCACTTTTACGCACACAACGGCTTCACCGAAATTGGCCTGCACGTGGTGGAGGCCGGGGTGGAATACACCATCCTCACCCCCGGCACGCCCCTTACCCACGGCCAGTATAAGCAGGCCATGCTGCCCTTCTTCGGATGGCTGAGGTATCATCTGATCTGCCGGAAGCCCTGAAATTTTCTTTCTTTTTT
>JAZUQI010000123.1:0-6046 GCA_045605625.1 Clostridia bacterium | reverse complement strand
TAAACATTCTCATTGCGGATTTTCATGATGATTTTTGCACCATCCGCCGGGATATGATTTCCGAAGGCCTGATGGAAAGGGAAAACAGCATCTATTGGCGCACGGAATAACAGGGCCAATGGAAACATAAAAAGGCGCAGGGATGAACCATTGTTCACCGCTGTGCCTTTTCATTTGCCATTTTTACAGGCGCAGTTTTTGATACCATTCTTTCACGAGTGCTTCCGTTTTTTTGCCCACAATGGAAAAGCCCATTTCCATCTCCCGGGTGGGCAGTTTGGTGTACCAATCCCACCAGAAGAAGCCGGCAAACCAAGGTTCATCCCACATGGAGCGGAAGCAGGATTCATAGAAATTGGCCTGTTCATCCTCATCGTAGGGGAATTCCCGGTGGCTGAAATCATAGGGCATCATGGCGCATCCCCGGGCGCTGCGGCAGCCGATTTCCATGAAAATAATTTGCTTGCCGCCGTTTTGCCGGGAAAGCTCCGCCAGCTTTTCCTTCTTTTCATCCCACACGGCTTTCATGTTTTCCATGGTATCCCCGGGCACCTTGCCCACGCCGTAATAGGCGGATGTGCCGATATAATCCACCGCATCCCACCATTTCACGTTGAATTCCTTGCCATGGTTGGTATTATACACGATGGGGCCATGGTAAATATTCCGCACGGCCTGGATGGCATCCCGCCAGTACTGTTCCTTATGCTCCGTGCCCACCATTTCGCAGCCCACGCAGAACATTTCACAGCCGGTTTCCTCAGCAATTTCCGCATAATGGCACAGGAAGGCGGTGTAGGAAGAAAACCATTCTTTCCAATAATCCTTATCCCCCCATTCCCTTTCCGGGAAATGGATATGGGCCCGCCAAACGCCATCCCGGCTGTTCACGATGGGCTTCATGCACACTTTCAGCCCCAGGGCGTGCAGCTTGTTCACCGCCGTTTCCACATCCTTATCGGTTACGGTGAAGCGGTAATCCGGGCGGATTTGGGTGGAATAGAAGGTATCCTGATGCACGGTGAAGGCCAGGGCAGCCCAATCGCCCCCCAGCATGGCCAGCCGTTCCATGGAAAGGGCGGCTTCTTCCGTGCGGTAGGCGCCCCGGCGCCCGTCAAAGCCATACGTAAAGCCTTTGATAAACATGGCAAAAGGATTTCCTTTCCTTTTATTTTTCGGTGCAGTCGCCCCGGTGCAGCCGGCGAACTGCCAGCACCGTCATGAACAAAATGATCGCCAGCATCACAAGATAGATCAGCCCGTCCGGCCACTGGGTTTTATCCAGTGCAAATTCACCGCCAATGAGAAGCACCATGGAAACAAGCACCAAAGCGCATTCCAGGGCAATGCGTTTGCCGGGCAGGCCCTGCTTTTTGCTGCGCACCCAGCCAAGAACGGCACTCAGGAAAAACAGCACGGCAAAGCCCATCTGGGTGATCCGGGCGAAAATGAAAATGCGCAAAACGTCATCCCGGCGGAGGCTTTCCGGCAAAAGCTGACTGGCGGATACCAGCAAAAGGGCCAGTAAAGCGGTGGTGCCGCTTTTCTTTGTTTTATGGAACATCAGCCCCAGGGCCACGGCGGAAAGCAAAACCCCTTCGATAAAGCAGATGGATAGATTCCAGCCGCCCCAGCCGTTCTGAATGCTGAGGGGGGCAAAGCAAAGGAACGGCGCAGTCACCTGGGGGCCGTAGCCCTGCTTGGACAAAGGCTCCACAAACCGCATCACAGCAAACAGCCATACCCCGGGCAGCGCCAGGGCATCCATCACTTTTCCGGTTTCTTTCCGGGTGCACTTGGCATACAGAACGCCGGAAAGCAGGCAGCCTGCTATCACGCCGATCACGCTGAGGGAGCCGATTTGCAGCTGAAAGAAGGGGGAAAGCCCGGCAAAGCGGCCCAGGGGATCATAAAACATGACGGAAGAGCGCACGGCGCAGAAAATCAACCGGCCCAGAAACAGGCCCAGCACAGCGCATAAGGCGCAGCAAAGAACACCTTCAAAGCTGCGCATGCCTTTTTGCCTGAAGCGGATACCGCTCCAGCAGGCAGCGGCCAGGGAGAAAAGGATGGCAAGCAAACTGTACAGCGTGATGTGCGTTCCTGCAAGGGAAAGCGTAGGAATTCCATTCATGTTATTTCACCAGCGTCACAAAGCAGATCATGTCTGCCAGGTCCCGCTCCCTTTCCGGCATATTCAGCTTTTTGTAAATCAGGTTTCCGTTATCATCCTTCTGTTTGAACACCAGCGAGGCGCTGTTGCCGCCATCCAGATTATAGGCAATTTTGAAGCCGCCCTCCGGCTTCAGGGCATAGCCCACGTTTTCGCACAGGCTGGCAAAATCATACACGGATAAGCCTTCGGTGTAAAACTGGGCATCGCCATCGTTGGTGATGATGGCGTATTCCAGTTCATCCAGTTGGGCAATGGCCACCCGCTGGGTTTTCTTCCGGGCCATCATATAGGGGCTGTTGTAATCTTCCTTCAGGGCGTTTTCCCCATCCTTCACCAGCATGGGGCCAAAGCAAAAGGCCTGATACATCTGGGGCGCATGGGCTTCGTAATATTTCACATAATCCGCCTGGGTGCAGGAGGGGATGATATCGAAATCGCCGTTTTTATCAATCACCAGAATATCGAACATGCCGTTGGCCTGGTTGCGCACCTGAATGCACTGGCGCATCACCACGGTGCATTGATCGCCGTTGGTGTAAAAATCGCCGTTGATGCCCACCACCGCATTGGCGGCGTTGGCAATCTGATAGCAGCGGGCTTCGGTATTGCTCCAGGCGGAAAAGACGGCATCCGGCTGGTTCACCTGATGGGCCGGGATGGCACGCAGCTGGGAGGGATGGCTGATTTTGATGTGGGCGCCGGAATAATGCACGCCCATATAATCGCCATCAAACAGGCGCACATGAATGGAATCATCTTTGTATTCCTTATCGGAAAGGTAGCAGGCATCCTGGGGCCTGGGGGCAAGGGCCGCCCCTTCCATGGGCAAAGGCTCCAAAGACGCAGCCTGTGCAGCGGAGACACCAAGCAGCAAAACAAGAATGAAAAGCAGACAGCGTGTGCGCAACAAAATTCAACCTCTTTCGTCAAAATATAACAGAAAAAGTATACCATGCAACCGGAAAAATAACAAGCGTTTTCCCGGCGGCGAATGCACATTCTTCCACGAAAAAAAACAGCCGCTGCAAGCATGGAAAGGGCCGTGCAGCGGCTGGGAAAAGCAGGGGAACAAAAAGGTTTCAGGGCATTACAGCAGGCATTCCTTCAGGGCGTTGCAGGCTGCATCGAAGGCTTCATCACTGGAAGCATAGGTATAAGCCATTTTGGTTTCTTCCCCGGCCCTTTCCAAATCCTTCAGCCCGGCAAAGACGGAAAGGTGAGGTTCCACGCTCATGTGCCGGCCGCCGTTTGCAAGGAAATCCTTCACAATTTCCGCCACATGGCCAATGCCCTTTCCGGCAGGCACCACCCGGCCGTCTTCAAGCGCATCCTTGATGTGCAGGTACCGGGTGCGGCCCTTCAGCAGCTGCCAGCCTGCCAGCGTATCCTGGCCGCTTTGCACATAATTGGCCGGGTCAAACACATTGTGCAGCTGGGGGAACAAATCCAACAGTTCCCGGCACCGGGGGGCCAGATCGCCGTAGATGCCCTTTTCGTTTTCGTGGCACATGAATACGCCGCTGCCTTCCGCCGTGCGCAGCATTTCACCCACCTGGTCAATCACCTTCTGCCGCCAGAGGGCATGATCGTTTCCGGGGATATAGAAGGAGAACATCCGCATGTTTTCCGCCCCCAGCACATGGGCCAATTCCAGCGTGTGGCGCAGCTTTTCCAGATGGGCGGTAAAATCACCGTTCACAATATCAATTTTGCCAATGGGGGAGCCCATGGACCAAACCACCAGCCCATTATCATCCAGCTTTTTGCGCACTTCCCGGGCCTTTTCCATGGAGATATCGGCAATGTTCTGGCCGTCCACCCCCCGGATTTCCAGGCCCTGCAGGCCGTTTCGCAGCATGGCCCGGATCTGGCCGTCCACCTGGCCGCAGGCTTCATCGGCAAAGGCATACATCTTGTAATCAGACATTTTCATCGTTCCTTTCGGACAATTGTATTTCTCATCAGCAGTGTACCATACTTTGGAAGAAAAGAATAGCCTCATTTTTCAAAAAAGGCGTGCCGAAGCACGCCGGGAAAGATTACTCCTGAAAGGAAGGATTATGGATGCACAGCGCACATACCACACTTCCCACCACGGATATCATTAGAAACAAAAGAGCAATGCCGCTCCCGTGGCCTGCTCCAAGCATTGGCCCCAAGGTTTGCCGCAGGAAAGTGGAATGGGCCATGGCAGGCTCAAATACCTGATCGGTAAGCCAGCCGCCCAGATACAGGCTCGCAGGGATGGTGATGTTTTGCAGGGTATCCCGGGTGGAAAATACCCGGCCTTGCATGGCAATGGGCACGGCATTGCGCATTTTGGTGCCCCAGTAAATGTTCATCACCGCTGCAAACAGGTATTGCAGGAAAGCAAAAAGGCACCAGAGGAAGGGAGAGCGGCTGAGGGACAAAAGAATGCCCGTCAGGAAAATCAGCGTGCACATCCACAGAATGCGCCGGGTATCGTTTTTCGGCGGCTTCAGGAAAGTGACCAGTGTACCGCCTGCCATCAGCCCCACAGCCACGGCGGATTGTACCGCCCCCAGAACGGCTTGATTATTTTCTGAACGGCTCAGGATGAAGGCGGGCATTTGCCCATCGCTGCCCAGTTTGGCCAGAAAATTCACAAAGGCAATCAGCAAAATCAGCCGCAAAAGGGCTGGCCGCTGCCGCAAAAACCGGAAGCCGGACAGGATGGTTTCCCAGAAAGGTTCCTTTTTGGCATCCGCCTCTTTCTGAAGAACCGGAATGGGCAGAAAAAGCAGGGTGAGGAAGGCTGCGGCAAAGGTGGCAAGATCGATCATCAATACGGCTTTCAGGCCGCCGAAGGAAAGCACCACGCTGCCCAGCACCGGGGAAAGAATGGAAATCAGCGCCTCGGAAGCGGCCTGCAGCCCTCCGGTTTTGGTGTAATATTCCTTGGGTACCAGCAAACTGGTGGCCACATAGGCCGCCGGAACCTGAAAGGCATTCATCAGGCTGAGCAGGAAATTGATGATGTACAGCCCCATCACCGTAAGCGATTCGGCCGTATACAGCCCCAAAATGGCCAGCGAACCGCAGGCGGCCAGCGCATCCGAACATAGCAGGATGGCCTTTTTATTCCAACGGTCAGCCACCGCACCGGCCAGAAAACGGAACAGAATGGTAGGCAAAAAAGAACAGATGGTCAGCGTGGTCAGGCTGGTGGCTGTTCCGGTTTGCTCATAGGCCCAGATTACCAGAGCATAATTGGTCATGGCTGTACCCATTTCGGATACGCTTTGGGATGCCCACAGGCAAAGAAAGGGGCGCAGTTGAGCGAGGGAGAATATATTCTTTTTCATGGCTTTTGCTCCTTACAATCTTATTTGGAAACGTAAAAAGCACAAAGCCTGATTGGACGGTATTCCCTTTCGGGGGTCCTGCTCCGCACACACACCGTCCGGGTCAGGCTATGTGCGGAGCTGAGCCTTGGGCAGCGCAGGCCCTGTTAAATGCACCTAAACGCATGGGATTCACCTCTGATTTTTATTATACAGAAAGGAATCGAAAACTGCAATAGATGGAAAAGAGCAAAACGGCAGATTCCCTTTGGAACCTGCCGTTTTTTTGTGTAAGGACTATAAAAAAGATATTTTCGGCAGTTTTGCGTATGACTTGGAACTCTCGCAGTTTTTAGTGAAGTATCGGCTAACGCCGAAGTGAAGTTATGCAAGTCGGAGGCCAAGCGGTCTTAGGAAGACAAATGTATGAAACAACTCCTTGGCTCACAGAACGACATGGCTACGATCCGACTTATAAAAAAGATATTTTCGGCAGTTTTGCGTATGACTTGGAACTCTCGCAGTTTTTAGTGAAGTATCGGCTAACGCCGAAGTGAAGTTATGC
>JAZUQI010000122.1:0-10635 GCA_045605625.1 Clostridia bacterium | reverse complement strand
CTGCGCGATATTCTGGAATTGTTCCGGGATACGGGCATCGGGCGCGAGGGTTATTCCCTCATCGGTCAGGGGCGTATTGATGAAATCTTGTCCATCAAGAGCGAAGATCGCCGTCAGGTATTCGAAGAAGCCGCCGGTGTGATGACCTTCCGCGTGCGCAAGGAAGAAGCGGAGCGCAAACTGGCCCGCACCCGGGATAACCTGAGCCGTGTGAATGATATTCTTTCCGAACTGGAAGGCCGGGTGGCCCCCCTGGAAAAGCAGGCGGAAGTGGCCCGGGAATACATTGAACTGGCCCAGCGGCTGAAGGAACTGGAAATCAATATTTTCCTCATCCGGCACGATAAAGTGAAGGAAAAGCTGGCTGCGCTGGATCAAACATTGGAAGGCCTTCGGGATGTGCTGCTTCACCATGAAGCCCGGCTGAACGAAAATGCGGCGGAGCGTGAAAAGCTGGAAGAAGCCATTGCCATTGTGGAAGAGGAACTGGCATCCGCCCGGCAGGATCATCTGAACGCCACCGATGCTCTTCACCAGGCCCGGGTGGAAAAAGAACGCACGGAAAGCCAGATCACCGCCCTTTCCGATATGCTGGAAAGGCTGGAAGGGGAAAAGGTGCATACGGCCCAGCGCCGGGAAAGCCTGCAAAAGCTGTTTGAGCAGGGAGAAGCGGATACCCGGGAAAACGATGCGGCCCTGAACCTGGCCCGCACCGAAATGGAAAAAGAGCAGGAAAAGCTGGATGCGTATCTGGAAAAGGCCCAGGCAAGGGAAGAAGAACTGGATACCCATAAGCAGAATATCCTGCTGGCGGTGAACCGGCTTTCCGATGCCCGGAACCAGCAGGCACGGCAGCAGGCCATTTCCGCCCAGATGAAAAAGCGGCTGGATGAAATCACCCAGTCCATCGAAGAACATGAAAAGAAACAAACGGAAGCCGTGCAGCAGCTGCGCTTTGCAGAAAAGCAGGCGGCGGAAGTGGAAAAGGGCCTGCAGGCGCTGAAAGATGATGCGGCGGCCTGCGAAGGCAATTTGCGTGCCCTCACCCAGGAAACCCAGGAAAAGGCCGAAATGGCCCAGAACCTGAACCTGCAATACCAGGCCAACGTCAGCCGCCTGCGGCTGATGGACGAAATGAGCCGGGAAATGGAAGGCTATAACCAGGCCGTCCGCCGGGCGCTGCAGTATGCCCAGGGGGATGGAAACGTCCGGGGCGTGGTGGCCCGGCTGATGCAGGTGCCCAAGGAACTGGAAACCGCCATTGATATGGTGCTGGGCGGCGCCCTGCAAAATATTGTGACCACCGATGAAAACGCAGCCAAGCGCATCATCGATTATTTGCGGAATAATAAACTGGGCCGGGCCACTTTCCTGCCTATGACCAGCGTGAAGGGCCGGGTATTGAACAACGAAGAAAGGAAACTGCTTTCCATGCCCGGCTGCATCGGCGTGGCCAGCGAACTGATTTCCTTTGCCCCCGAATACCGGGGCGTGATGGAAAACCTGCTGGGCCGCACGGTGATGGCGAAAGATCAGGAAAGCGGCATTCCCATCATGCGGGCTGGCCGCCACGCTTTCCGGCTGGTTACCCTTACCGGCGACGTGATGCACTCCGGCGGCTCCATGACCGGCGGCACCGCCCAAAAGAGCGCCGTCAGTTTGCTTGGCCGGGAACGTGAAATTACGGAACTGCGCAAAACCCTGGCTGACCAGAAAACCCAGCTTTCTGCCCTCCGGGAAGAATTGACCCAAATGCAGGCACAGCGGGAAGAACTGAAGCGGTTGCGCAACGAAGCCATGGAACGGGTGCATCAGGAAGAAATTGGCGTGGCCAGAGAGCAGGAGAGAGTGTTCAACGCCAAGGCGGAACTGAACGCCGCTTCCCAGGCCCTGGAACGCATCCTGGCCGCCCGGGATCAATTGACCGAAGGCATTCAGGAAATTGAACGGGATCTGCAATCCGTCCGGGAAATGACGGAAAGCGAGGCCATTGACCGGGAGGCTATGGACGAAAAAACGGAAGTTTTGCAAAAGGCCCTGCTTTCCGCCCGGGAAGAGGCGGAGCGCCAGCGGGATCTGGTGACGGCCCTGCGGCTGAAATATGCGGAACTTTCTCATGCGCTGGATACCCTGCTTCGGGATAAGGCCCGGCAGGATCAGGAATTGACGGCCTTGGGCCAGACGATGGAAAAACTGACGGCGGAAATTGGGCAAAAGCAGCAGCAGCTGGCAGCGCTCACCCAGGATGCCGCCCGGCAGGAACAGGCATGCCGGGATTTGGAAAACGCCGTGCAGCTTCGCCAGAAACAAGTGGACGTGCTGGAGGAAAACCGCCAGGAAAAGGCAGCCCGGGAACGTGCCTGCATGAACCTGAGCGAAGAGATGCACAAGGCCTATGATGAAGATAACCTGAAACTGCATAAGGCGGAACTGAGCCGGGACCGTGCGGAAAATGATCTGCGGGTGATGACGGACCATATCTTCAACAGCTATGAATTGACCTACGCCATGGCGGAAGAGATGCGAAGTGAAGAACCCTTTGAACTGACCCACGGGGAGCGGGAGGCTGCATCCCTCCGGGGCCGCATCCGGGCCATGGGCACGGTGAACGTAAACGCCATTGAAGAATATGCGGAAGTGAAGGCCCGTTTCGATGAAATGACCACCCAGCAGCAGGACCTGGATAAGGCCCAGCAGGATTTGCAGCAGCTGATTGAGCGGCTGCTTTCCCAGATGGAAAAGCAATTTGTGGTGGAATTTGCCAAGATGGGCGAATACTTCAAAGAAACCTTTGCCCGGCTGTTTGGCGGCGGCCAGGCGGAACTGAAACTGACGGATCCGGACGATGCCTTAAACAGCGGCATCGAAATCATCGCCCAGCCCCCGGGAAAGAAACTGCAGCTTTTGAGCCTGCTTTCCGGCGGCGAGCGTGCGCTGACTGCCATTGCCATCATTTTTGCCATGCTGAAACTGAAACCCACGCCTTTCTGCGTGCTGGACGAAGTGGAAGCCGCCCTGGACGAAGCCAACATCGGCTACTTTGCCGATTATCTGGCGGAATACGCCAAAACCACCCAGTTCGTGGTGGTTACCCACCGCAAGGGTACCATGGAGCGGTGTGCTTCCCTGTACGGCGTGGCCATGCAGGAAAGGGGCATTTCGGGCATGGTATCGGTGAACTTGCAGGATTATGAATAAAAGGAGGCTTTGGGTATGGGATTTTTCCAGAAACTGAAGCAGGGCCTGACCAAAACCCGGGGCGGGCTGACGGAAAAAGTGGATGAGCTGGTAAAGAATACCCGGCTGATCGACGAAGATTTTTATGAAGAACTGACGGATATTCTCATTCTGGCGGACGTGGGCATGAGCGCCACCACCGGCATCATTGAAAAGCTGCAGCAGGAAGTGGAAAAGCGGGGCATCAAGGATGCGGATACCGCAAAGGACATTTTCAAGCAGATCCTTGTGGATGAAATGAACATCCCAAGGCCGCCGCTGAAGTGGCCTATGGTGATGTTTGTGGTGGGGGTCAACGGCGTTGGCAAAACCACCACCATCGGCAAAATGGCCCTGCGCTTTCAGGAAATTGGCCGCAGTGTGATGCTGGCCGCAGCGGATACCTTCCGTGCCGCGGCGGATGAACAGCTGGCCGTCTGGGCGGAAAGGGCCAAGGTGCCCATCATCCGCCATCAGGAAGGGGGCGACCCCGCCGCCGTTGTGTATGACGCCGTGCAGGCCGCCAAGGCCAGAAAGACGGATCTGCTCATCGTGGATACCGCCGGCCGGCTGCATAACAAGAAAAACCTGATGGATGAGCTTTCCAAAATGCGCCGCATTATTGACAGGGAATACCCGGAAGCCAACGTGCGCTGCATGCTGGTGCTGGATGCCACCACCGGCCAGAACGGCCTGCAGCAGGCCAAGCAATTCAAGGATGCGGCGGAAATCGGCGGCATTATCCTCACCAAACTGGACGGCACCGCCAAGGGCGGCGTGGCCATTGCCATCCGGCAGGAGTTGAACGTGCCGGTATGGTACATTGGCGTGGGGGAAGGCATTGATGATTTGCAGGCCTTTGACGCCAAGGAATTTGTGGAAGCCCTCTTTTAATAATTAAAAGGAAGAAACATTGCCCATGCGTCTTTTTGGAAGAAAGCCCATGTTTTCCGATGGGGAAGTGGATCTGGTGCTGTCCGGGGAGGATGTGGCGGACCCTGTTTGCGGCATTGTGGACGGGTTTACGTTCTACATGTATAAGGCCGGCACCCGGCACTACATGGGCTATGTAAGCCTGAGGCTGGGGGACAGCCCGGGGCTGTATTACCTGGGCCATATCGGCTACCGGGTGGAGGTGGAATACCGGGGACGGAACCTGGCGGAAAGGGGCTGCCGGATGATGCTGCCCCTGATTCGCAGATTGGGCATCAAAAGCCTTGTGATTACCAACAATGTGGAAAATGCCCCGTCCCGGAAAACGGCGGAAAACCTGGGCTGCGTGCTGGAAAGCATTGTGCCGGTGCCGCAAAAATACCGGGGCATCTGCGCCGGGGCCACCCACAAATGCCGGTATATCTGGCGCATTGGCCCCTGACGCATGGACGCAGGGAAAAGGCATATAATAACAATGGCGTTGCATGCCTTGGAGGGAGGAAAGAAGATGCTGCTGAACACTTGCGGCACTGAAGTGTATGTGGAACAGACGGGCAGCGGGGAAGATATTGTTTTGCTGCACGGCTGGGGCTGCACCACGGAGCATTTCCGCCCCATCATTCAGGCATTGCAGGGGGATTTTCGCCTGACGGTGCTGGATTTTCCAGGCCATGGCAAAAGCGGCCGGCCGCCCATGCCCTGGGGCGTGAAGGAATATAAAGATTGCGTTCTGGATATTCTGGATCAATTGCAGATCAAACGCTGCCACCTGATTGCCCATTCCTTCGGGGGCAGGGTTTCCCTGTATCTGGCGGCAGAAAACCCGGACAGGGTGAACAAAATGGTGCTGACGGGGTGCGCTGGGCTGAAAAAGCCGCCCACGGAAGAACAAAAGAAAAAAAGTGAGGCGTACCAAAAAAAGAAGCAGCTGCTGCAAAATATGCAGAAATGGCCCCTTGTTGGCAAGCTGGCGGAAGGGGCATTGGAAAAGCTGCGGAAGAAATACGGCAGCGCCGATTACAATGCCTTGGACGCCGAAATGCGCAAAACCTTTGTGAAGGTAATCAGCGAGGATTTGGCCCCGCTGCTGGAAAAAATTCAATCCTCCACCCTGCTGATCTGGGGGGAGAAGGACCAGGATACCCCCCTGTGGATGGGGCAGAAGATGGAAAAAGAAATCCGGGATGCCGGGCTGGTTATTTTTGAAGGGGACGATCATTTTGCTTACCTTCGCCAGTGGCCCCGGTTTGTGAACGTGATCCGGGCGTTTTTGTAAGATAAAAGGAGGCATACCATGGCCAACCTGATCAACATTTTGCTGGCATTGCAGGCGCCGGTGGCGATGCTGTTTGCATCCCGGCAGCTGATGCATTATTTCCAGCTGGAAAGCTATCAGTTTCAGGG
Source organism: Clostridia bacterium (assembly GCA_045605625.1). Taxonomy (GTDB): domain Bacteria; phylum Bacillota; class Clostridia; order Christensenellales; family Aristaeellaceae; genus RUG563. The sequence goes on along the minus strand of JAZUQI010000122.1, from coordinate 5,082 downwards.
CTATTTCCGCACTTTGTGGCGGCAGAAGAAAAAGGTGATTCTCCCCTTGCTGCTTCTGACGGCGGTGCATATTGCCGCCGTGCTGGTTTCGGCCTATTTTGTGGGCCAGGCCGGCTCCATCCTGGCGGAAAACCCGGAAATGCAGAAAATGACGGCCTCTTTCCTGGCCTTTGCCGTTGTGGCGGCCTTTGGCTTTTTTATCCGGCTGCAGGGCATGAAGGCCCCGGCCAAAAAGCCTTTTGTGGTCACCGCCCGGGTGAAGCGGCTGTATGGCGTGCATGTGGTTGTGGTGGTTGGCCTGGGGCTATTGATTGGGCTGCAGACGGGCAATATGCTAAGCCTTATTCTGTGCTTTGTGTACCCCTTGCTGCTGCCCCTGCTGGTGGCCCTTTCCGCCCTTATGGCTCTGCCCATTGAAAAGGCTATTTTCCGTTTGTATTTCAAGGATGCGGAAAAGAAGCTTTTGGAAAACAAGGGCCTGATCCGCATCGGCATCACGGGCAGCTATGGTAAAACCAGCACCAAATTTGTGCTGAACACCATCCTTTCCCAGAAATACAATGTGCTGTGCACCCCGGCCTCTTTCAACACCCCCATGGGCGTTACCCGGATTGTGAGGGAGCGGCTGCAGCCCTCCCATCAGGTGTTCATCGGGGAAATGGGCGCCCGGCACGTGGGGGAAATCAAGGAACTTTCCCAGCTGGTGCATCCTGAAATCGGCATTCTGACGGCGGTGGGCCCCCAGCATCTGGATACCTTCCGCACCATTGAACGCATTGAAAAAACCAAGTATGAATTGATCGACGCCCTGCCGGAAGATGGCTATGCCGTGTTCCTGAACGATGAGGGCATTGTGACCAGGCTGTATGAAAAAACGAAAAAGCCCAAATGCCTGGTGGGCAAAGCGGGCGGCGAAGTGTGGGCGGAGGATGTGAAAGTTTCGCCGGAAGGCTCCTCTTTCCTGCTGTGCTTTAAGGATGGCGAAAAAATCCCCTGTGAAACCAAAATGCTGGGGGAACATAATATTCTCAATATCCTGACGGCATCCGCCGTGGCAAAATATCTGCATCTCACCAATGCCCAGATCGCCAGGGGCATTGCCGCCCTGCAGCCGGTGGAACACCGCTTGCAGTTGATGAAATCCCAGGGCGGGGTGACGGTGATTGACGATGCCTTCAACACCAACCCCCGTTCTGCGAAAAAGGCGCTGGATGTGCTGAAGGCCTTCCCGGGCCGCCGCATCATCGTCACCCCCGGCATGGTGGAACTGGGTGCGGAAGAAGAAAAATACAACGAAGAATTTGGTGCATACATGGCGGATTGCGTGGATGTGGCGGTGCTGGTTGGCAAAAAGCACACCGCTCCCATCGTCAAGGGCCTGAAAGATAACGGCTTCCCGGCGGAAAACATCCATGTGGTGGCCTCTTTGGATGAAGCCATCCGGCTGAACCAGGGCATGCTGCAATCCGGCGATGTGGTGATGTATGAAAACGACCTGCCCGATCATTATTCCGAGGGCTGAGGGGGAGAGAAAAATGAGCAAAATTCAGCTTGGCGTGATTTACGGCAGCCGCAGCTGCGAACATGAAGTATCCATCATCAGCGCTGTGCAGCTGATGAAAAATGCGGATGCGGATAAGTATGACGTGATCCCCATTTATGTGAGCCAGAAGGGCGAATGGTTTACCGGCGATGCCCTTTTGGATATGAAAACCTATACGCCCTTTGATCCTTTCAAAAAGGGCATCATTCCCGTGCGGCTGGATATGACAGCCGGCAGCGGCGCCCTGATTCGCTTTGTGCCCCCCAAGGGCCTGTTTGGCGGCGGCAAGGAAGAAGTGGTGGCCCGGCTGGATGTGGTGATTCCCGTGCTGCACGGCATGCATGGGGAAGATGGCTCCGTGCAGGGGCTGATGGAACTGGCGGATATTCCCTATGCCTCCAGCGGTATCACGGCCTCCGCCGTGGGCATGGATAAAATCACCATGAAGCGGTTTTTCCGGGGCATGGGCTATCCCATTTTGCCGGATGTGGCCGTAACCCGTACCCAGTGGGAACAGGATAAGCAGCAGGTGGTGGAAAAAATCGAAAAGGCGCTGCCTTACCCCGTGTTTACAAAGCCGGCGTATCTGGGCTCCTCCATTGGTGTCAGCCGGGCCGGTAACCGTCAGGAACTGGAAGAAGCGCTGGAAGTGGCCTTCTCCTATGACCGCCGGGTGCTGGTGGAAGAAGGGCTGGATATGCCCATTGAAGTGAATTGCTCCGTGCTGGGCTTTGATGGAAAGGTGCAATCCAGCGTGCTGGAAATGCCCAATACCGGCTCTGCTTTCCTGGATTTTTCCGAAAAATACCTGGCAGGCACCGGCAGCAAGGGCATGGCCAGCCTCAAGCGCATTGTGCCGGCCCCCATCGGGGAAGAGCTGACCCAGGAACTGCAGGCCCTTTCCTGCCGTATTTTCACCGATATGGATTGCAAGGGCGTGGTGCGTATTGACTATATGCTGGACCGGCATAGCGATCATTATTACATCACCGAAATCAATACCATTCCCGGTTCCCTGGCCTTCTATTTGTGGGCGGAAACGGGCTTGAAATATCCGGCGCTGATTGATGAAATGGTGCAATGCGCTTTCCGGGCCCATGACGAAAAGCATAAGAATAACTTTGCTTTCACTTCCGATATTCTTTCCGGCGTCACCCTGGGTGGCGTAAAGGGCGGAAAGCTTGGCGGCGTGAAAGGCGGCAAACTGGGATAAAATACAAAGGAACGCTGCCGGAAAGGGGCGTTCCTTTTTCACAGGAGATGGAAATGAAAAGAGTACTTGCGGTGATGCTGCTTTTATGCGTGCTGCCGGTGTGGGGCATGGGGGAGGAAAATGCCTTTACCCCCTCCCGGAAAGCATCGTGCGAGCACGAAAACTGCTTCTGGACGCTGGAAATGGATATTACCGATGAGGAAAGCGTGTGGAACATGCTGATGCAGCCCATAACGGTTTTGAACGGCAAACAGAAAGAGCAGATTTTGCTGAGGAAAGAACCGGATCGAAAGGCCGAAGCCGTGGGGGAAGTAACCTGCGCTTCCCAAAGCGTGCATGTGCTGGAAACGCTGGAGAATGGGTGGAGTTTGGTGGAATGCTATTCCAGTTCCTTTCACGACAGCAGAACGGAACAATGGAACCAGCTGGTGCAGGGCTATGTGGAAATGAAACAGCTGAAAACGGTGAAGCCCCATCCGGATATGGGGCTGGTTGTGGATAAATTGACCCAGCGGCTTTATGTATTCGTGGATGGGAAATTGTTCAGCACCCTGAAAGTATCCACCGGCCTGCCCAATGAACGGCAGCCCTACAACGAAACCAGAAGCGGCGAATTTTTGCTGGTCAGCGCTGTGGGGGATTTCAAAAGCGATAACATGACCTGTGAAAAAGGCATTCGCTTTAACCATGGGGATCTGATCCACACGGTGCCCTATGTGGGCAGCAAGAATTATGCCTCTTTTGAGGAAGTGCTTGGGGAGAGGGCCAGCCACGGCTGCATTCGGGTGCAGCGAAAGCGCACCCCGGAGGGCGTGAACATGACCTGGCTGTGGAACCGCTATAAGAGAAACACCAAGATGGTGATTTGGGAAGACTGGGCCGGGCGCACCATCCCCGAAACGCCCATGGATACCCCGGTTTTCTATAACGCCAACGGCGGAAAGGATTATCACAGCCAAGAAACCTGCTATGGTGTCCGGGATGAATATGAACCCCTGACCGCTATCACCTATCAGGATTTGTTCGGCGCAGAATTTGGGCATTTGAAGGCCTGCGCCTATTGCGTGCCGCCGGAGAAGGAAAAACCTTAAGAACGGAGACGGAATCTATGCGGATTGCCACGTATAATGTGTGGAATTCAGAACAGGCGATGCCTCGTCGTTTCGTATTTCTGATAGAAGAAATGCGAAAAGCGGATGCGGATGTGCTGGCACTTCAGGAAGTGCGCAGCAAAGAAGCGGCGGAAAAAATGGCTGTGGAAGCAGGGTATGAGCATTTTTGCTTTTATTCCTATCCGGGGGAAACGGAAGGGCTGGCCTTATTCAGCCGCACCCCATTTCTTGCCTGTGGTTCATGGATGGATGAAGCATGGGCCGTGTATGCTACAACAATGATAGCAGGCTATATCCTTTCTGTGGTGAATGTTCATTTGCCGTGGAACAGCGAAAAAGAACGGCAGCGGCAAATTATGGCTGTGGAGAAGCGTGCCAGTGAATTGCACGCTCCATGGGTTTACATCATGGGGGATTTCAACGGCAATCCCTCTTCGGATGTGCAACGTTTTCTGGAAGGGGAATGCCTGTTGCAAGGTGAAGAGGCCAACCCACGGTGGTATGATCTGGCGAAAGCTTATGGTGAGAGAATAAATGTAAAACCGGAAGATACGCTGAATTTCCAAGAAAATCCCTGTTTCCATGGAAATACGATGGAAACCAATGCCCGATTTGATCGAATTTTACTGCGAAATCCCTATCCGGAGAAATTCCCAAGGCTGAAGATGTGCGCAGTTTTTGGCAAAAAGGTGTATGAGGAAATTGGGTTGGCAGCCAGCGATCACTATGGTGTGGTGGCAGAACTGGAATAACCAGGATAAAGGGGTACACAATCCCTGAAACCCTGCACCCCCCTTTTTGCGATGAACATTGGATAAATGAATGGAGATTTCCGCAGGAAGCAAAGGAAACTTTGGAAAAATCGGATACAAGGAAAATGAATAACGCCGGGAGAGAAAGATCGTGCTTTCTCCACCGGCGCTTTTTTTGTTATGCATTTGGCGGCTGAAAGCCACCGTGCCCAATTAGCGTATGCTGCGTTTTTTTAGTGGAACGTTCCTTGGATAGGAAGGGTGGTTCCACGGGAAGGGGTCAAGGGATGAAATCCCTTGTGGGGTTTGGGGCGAAGCTCCGGAAACGTTCCTCTTACAGCCGTTTCAGCACCAGCACTTCGTAGCCTTTCATGGCATAATCCCCCTGCATTTGTTCATCCGTGCGCAGGTTCAGGGAAAGGGGCAGGGAAACCGCCCTTTCTTCCGGCTGGGGGTTCATGA
>JAZUQI010000121.1:0-9412 GCA_045605625.1 Clostridia bacterium | reverse complement strand
AGGGACGCTGAGAAGGCACAGGGGAGGGGGTGGGGGTTGCTTCGCTGCCGGAGGGCGCATCATCCGGATTGGGGGATGGCGAGGGCGAAGGGGACGGCGACGGCGTGGGCCGGGGGGAGGGGGTGGGCGTCTGGCGGCCGGGAGGCGGCGTTTGGTTATTTTCCTCCGGGGCATCCAGAGTGCCGGTGGCATCGATGGGCAGCCAGCCCAGGCCGTTCAGGTAAATTTCCGTCCAGGCGTGGGCGTTTTTCCCTTGCACCAGGGCAATGCCGTTTTCATCAGGCTTTGCCAGATAGCCCGTCACATACCGGGCCGGAATGCCGTTAATGCGGCACAGCACCGTCATGGCCGTGGCGAAATAGGTGCAGTATCCCTTCTTTTCCCCCAGCAGGAAATAGGCCGTGAAATCCACGTTTTCCGGGGGCGTTTGCACGTCCAGCGAATAGGCGTAATGGCGCTGCAGATAGTTTTGCAACTGCAGGGCTTTTTCATAGGGGGTGGCATTTGCATCCACTGCCTGATGGGCGATATCATACACTTCCTGCTGGATGTGGCCGGGCAGGGTGAGGTAATCCCGGGCGATGGCATCGTAATAAGGATCCGTCATCTGGGCGCAGGATTGCACCAATTTGGCGGTTTCCTCTCCGCCGGCATACAGGGGCAGGTAGGACAGGGAATAGCGATCCTGGGCCGTGGTATCCCGGGTGAGGAACATTTCCCCGGCGGTGTTGAAATACAGCACCATGCGTTTCCCCAGCATCTGCACGCTTCGTGTATAGGCCGGGGCAAAGAGGGTGGTGGTGCCGTCCTTTAAGAAACGCACGGTGATGGTTTTTTCCATCATATCCGGCGTGGCAAGCAGGGGCCTGTCCAGCCCCAGCAGTTGGGTGCGCAATTCCCGGTTATAGATGGAGTTATACAGGTATCGCTTGGAGGAAAGGCTGTCCTCCCAGGAGATGCCGGTGTAAAAATCATACGTTTTGCCCCGAAGCAGAATGCTTTCCGCCGTTTCCACTTCCATCACTTCCGCAGCGGAGGGCCGGGGCTTGCCCCCAAGCCTTGTATCCAGCGGCTGATAGCCTTCCGTTTTCAGGGAAAAGGAGGTGCGCTGCTGGGTGAACAGCAGGTGATCCTCAATGGCGGTGCGGATGGATTTGGCCATTTCCTCCAGGGGCTTTACGGTGGGGGGTGTGGAAGGGGTCAGCAAAAAGGCCGCCGCCACAAGGGCCGCTGCCAGGGGCAGGGCGGCAATGGTGAAGCGCTTTTGCCGGGATAATTGCAGGGCAACCCCGGCAAAGGCCGGCAGGGCCCACCAAAGCATTTGCTCCATGGGGGAAACAAGGAACAGAATCACGCTGGCGGCCAGGGCAAACAGGGCAGCGGAAAAGCCGCTTTCATCCGCCGAGGCCCCCCAGGCGGTGAGGGTGAGCAGGAAGCAGAAAAGGGGCGTTAATGCCCCGGCATACAGGTGCAAAATTTCCACCCAGCCGGTGCCAAGGAACACAAAGGCCTTGCAGGCTTCCATCAGGCGGTATACCGGCCCCGCTTTGGCCAATACCCCAAGGGCAATGAGCCCAAGCACACCGAAGAATAAAACAAGGCCCTTGAAGCGGAAACGCAGGGCGTTCCATGCGGTGAACAGCAGCGCAAAGCCGCCGCACCACCAAAATAGGTGCAGCCCCCCTGCCGCCGGAAAAAAGGCGGCGCAGCAAATCTGGCTCAGGCCCAGGGATAACAGCAGCGTTACCAGAAAACGGCCTGTGCGGGGATGATTGAATAATTTAAGCAGGCGTGACATAGCACACCTCCACCAAATGATGCTGTAATTGGGTGATGTAGGGAAGCAGGGCCGGGTCATCCGGCGTGCGGGTGCACAGGTAAAGCCGGGCGCTGGGGCCCATGCGCCGGATGGAAGTGATGCCCTGCACAATATTGGCGTTCAGCCGGGTGGTGATGATGATGGCGGCCCCGGTGCGGCGCATACGGCGCAGTTCCAGCCGCAGCACATGGGCAAAATCTTCCGTTTCGGTAAAGGGCTGAACGGCCAGCATTTCTTTCAGCTGGGGCAGGCCATCCGCCTGATCGGAAACAAATTCCGTGGCCCGGGCGCCGTGAAGGGGCAGGCGGACGGGACTGCCGTCCTCCATTTGCAGTTTGGCTACTGCCACCGCCGTTTCGCACAAGGCGTCCTGCAGGAAGGGAATATCCGCCTTTTCCCTGGCATCGGGCAGGGCGGTATCCATCAAAATCAGGGTATCCGGAGGGGCCGGCATTTCAAAGCGGCGCACCACCAGTTCCCGTCTTCTGGAAGAAAGCTTCCAATGGATGCGCTTCATGGCATCCCCAGGCTGGTAGGCCCGTGTATCTTCCGGGGCGTTGTAATCCTCCTGGGTGCGGCCAAGGGCGGCCTTACCGTCATCCCCCTGGGTGATCTGGGGCTTATCGATGGGGTAGGGGTTGGGCAGCACAAGATAGGCGCTTTCCTGGTTTTTGATGCGCTTGCCCATGGAAAACAGGCAGAAAATATCCTGCACCTGCACTTTTTTCATTTGCACTCGGTAGCTGCCCACATGCAGGTTTTGAAGCAGCAGGGATAATTCATAATCGGTAAAGGGGGCGGTGAGAAAATCGCAGGTGCGCTCCCCGGAGGGGCAAAGATACGTGCATTCAATGGAGGAAAGGGGCAGCAGGCACCCGTGGCGCATTTGGAACTGCACCGTGATGCCCTCCCCCCGCTGGGCCTTATGCACCGGCATGTACAGGCTGCACTGCATGGTGTGCAGCGCCCACAGGCAGCTGACAAGCCCGAAGAAAAGAAGCAGCGCAAACAGGACGGCCAGAAAGAAATACAGCCGGCCGCCCAAGGAAAGGGCGCATATAGCACTGGTGACCATGCCCATCAGCAGTGCTGTGCTGCGGCGGGTCATGCCCGGCCCGTGGGCACGGGCAAGGTTTCAATCAGTTGATGCAGAATCTGCTGGGCGGAAACGCCCTTCATCCGGGCTTCCGGGGTTAAAATGAGGCGATGGGAAAGCACGGGCAGGGCCATGCGGCGGATATCATCCGGCAGCACGTAATCCCTTCCCTGCAAAAGGGCGCAGGCCTGGGCCGCTTTCAAAAGGGCAATGCTGCCCCGGGGGGATGCCCCCAGCTGCACCGCCTGATGGTTTCTGGTGACGGCGGTGATGGAGGCCACATAATTCCGTGCCTCCCGGCTGGCATACACCAGCCCCAGCTTTTCCTGCAAATCCAGTATTTCCTGGCCGCCGCACACGGGCTGCAAAGTATCCATGGGGTTTACCTGGGAAGAATAGCGCTCCAGCACGGCCATTTCTTCCTCCAGGGAGGGATAGCCAATGGCAATGCGCAAAAAGAACCGGTCCATCTGGGCTTCCGGCAGGGGATAGGTGCCTACAAAATCCACCGGGTTCTGGGTGGCCAATACCATGAAGGGCTTGGGCATGGGGTAGGTGGTGCCGTCGATGGTCACCTGCCCCTCTTCCATCACTTCCAACAGGGCGGACTGGGTCTTCGGGGAAGTGCGGTTGATTTCGTCCGCCAGCACAATCTGGCTCATCACCGCACCGGGCTTGAATTCCATTTCCCCGGTTTGCAAGCTTACCATGGTGAACCCCGTCACATCGGAGGGGGTTACGTCCGGGGTGAACTGAATGCGCTTGAAGCTGCATTGCAGGGATTTGGCCAGGGCGGAGGCCATGGTGGTTTTGCCCACCCCGGGCACATCCTCAATCAGCACATGGCCCTTGCAAATCAGGGCGATCAGCATCAGTTCAATGGCTTCATCCTTGCCCACCACGGCCTTGGCAATATTTTGCTGCAAGGCGTACACCAAAGGACGGGCAGGGGAATGGACAGGCTGCATATAAAAAACTCCTTTCATGCCGCAAGGCATCGGCTGAACAAGCACGGTTTCTTTCAGCTTTCAGTATACCAAGATTTCAAGGGAAATGCAACATAAAACGACACAGAAATGTAAAAGTTTTGAAACAAAAAAGGCCCTGCAGACGGCTGTAGTTTGTCCGCAGGGCCTTGATTTTATTTAGAGAACTTTGTTCAGGAAATCCTTGGTGCGCTGCTGCTGGGGATTGGAGAAAATTTCTGCCGGGGTGCCTTCTTCCACGATTTTGCCTTCGTCCATGAAAATCACCCGGTCCGCCACTTCCCGGGCAAAGCCCATTTCGTGGGTGACCACCACCATGGTCATGCCTTCTTCGGCCAGCTGCTTCATTACGTCCAGCACTTCGCCCACCATTTCGGGGTCCAGGGCGGAGGTGGGTTCGTCAAAGAGCATCACCTGGGGCTCCATGCACAGGGCACGCACGATGGCAATGCGCTGCTTCTGGCCGCCGGAAAGCTGGCTGGGGTAGGCATTGGCACGATCCGCCAGGCCCACACGCTTGAGCAGGCTCATGGCCTTTTCTTCCGCTTCTTTCTTGGTTTTCTTCAGCAGCTGCATGGGGGCCAGGGTCATGTTTTTCAGGATGGTCATGTGGGGGAAGAGGTTAAAGTGCTGGAACACCATGCCCATCTTTTCCCGGTGCTTGTTGATGTTCACCTTGGGATCGGTAATATCCACGTTTTCGAAGGTGATGGTGCCCTGGGTGGGCACTTCCAGCAGGTTCAGGCAGCGCAGGAAGGTGGATTTGCCGCTGCCGGAGGGGCCGATTACCACCACCACTTCGCCCCGTTTGATATCTGCATCCACACCCCGGAGGGCCTTCAGCTTGCCTTCGTCAAAATGCTTTTGCAGGCCTTTGACGGAAATGATGTTATCAGTGGTCACTGTTGCGCAGCCTCCTTTCCAGTTTGCCGATCAGCCACGTAAGCGTCAGCACCACAATCAGGTACAAAAGACCGGACACAATATAGGGGGTAAAGGCGGAGAACGTACGGGACCGGATATAGTCGCCGGCCTTGGTCAGTTCCGTCAGGGCGATGTAGGAGAGAATGGAGGTTTCCTTGATGAGGGAAATAAATTCATTGCACATGGCCGGCAGGGCGGATTTGGCCGCCTGGGGCAGAATGATGTACATCATGGTGCGCACGCCGGACAGGCCCAGGGAGCGGCCGGCTTCCGTCTGGCCTTTTTCCACGCTCATAATGCCGCCGCGGACGATTTCCGCCACATACGCTGCGCTGTTCAGGCCGCAGGCGATGACGCCCACGATGACCTTATCAATGCTGACGGAGCCGAAAATACCGAAGTTGATAATCAACACCTGCAAAAGCAGAGGCGTGCCCCGCATGATATTGATATACAGCCCGGCCAGCTTGCTCAGGCCCTTGACGATGGTGGTGCCAAGATTGGGCCAGAAGCCCTTGCCCTTGGCGTTCATTTCCTGCACCTGGGGCAGGCGCAAAATGGCCAGCAGCGTGCCCAGGGCAAGGCCCACCAAAATGGCGTAGAAGGAAACCTGCAGCGTTACGCCAAGGCCCTTTAAGTATTGCAGCCAGCGGTCGTCCTTGATGACGTTCAGGTAGATTTCCTTATACAGGAATTGACCGAAATTCAGCGTGTTGGCCTGAACCAGCGGTTCAATTTCCAGCCACCACCGCTCAAAGATGGAAATGGATTGGACAGCAGCGTTCAATGAAATTCCCTCCATGCATGTGTCTTAAATCGTACAAAGGCCGTAGAGAGGAAAACTCTCTACGGCAGAATTGCGCTTTCGGATGGCTTTGCTTAGTTGAAGTACTTCACGGCCAGTTCGTCGAAGAAGCCTTCTTTTTCCAGTTCGGCCAGAGCGTCGTTGATCTTCTTGAGCAGTTCGGGGTTCTGCTTGTTCACTTCGATGCCGTACCAGTCGGCCTGCAGGCCCATATCCACCATCTGCAGGGTGTCATCCTTCAGGGAAGCCAGAATGGCCTGGCCAACGGGCTTATCGATGATCACGGCGTCCACCTTGTTGCCCTGCAGGTCCATGATGGCGTTGAGGAAGGTCTTATACTGGGCCACGTTATCCTTGCCGGTGATTTCTTCGGCGGTGAAGTCGCTGGTGGTGCCCAGCTGCACGCCAATCTTCTTGCCAACCAGTTCTTCCTTGGTGGCGTAGGGGGCATCGGCCTTCACGATCACAACCAGACCGGCGTTGATGTAGCCTTCGGTGAAGTCAACGGTCAGCTTGCGTTCATCGGTGATGGAGATACCGGACAGGCCGATGGTGTTCTTATTGGCGGCCACGGCGCTGATGACGGCGTCAAAGTCCATCGCTTCGATCTTGTATTCGATGCCGGCCTTCTTGGCAATGGCATCCCACATATCGATATCGTAACCCACGGTCTTATCGCCTTCCACATATTCGAAGGGGGGATATTCGGGGTTGGTGGCCACGGTGATCACAGCGGCTTCTTCCTTCTTGGCGCAGCCGGCCAGGCCCAGGGCCAGGATAGCAATCAGCATGAGAGCAATAAACTTTTTCATTTCAATTTCCTCCTGAAATTTCCTTGCGTTTTTTGAGAACGGGGCCAGTATACCACCCTTTTCCAGCTTTGTCAACAGGAAACTTGAATAAATATTCATAAAATTTTCAATAAATTTGGGACAAGTACGAAAAATATACAGAAATATGCACATAATTTTGCATAAATACAATGCATATGGCGAATCTGGCGGCTATTTGACCAGAAGTGCAAAACAGGGGGCATAAAAAAACGCCCGGTTTCCCGGGCGCAAAATGCGTTAAACTTCTTCTTTCCAGTCGGTAATCAGCTTATCGTAGGAGGTGAGCGTCACCTGGCCGCCCAGATGCCACGGGGGCAGGGGGCGCCGGGCATCCCAGTAAAACAGGCGGTCATCCTCCTCATTTTCCATGCGGTTGATGTTGATCATCAGGGGAATCACTTCCAGGCCTTCCCGCCATACCGCTGCTTCTTCCACTTCCTTCAGCCAGCCGGTGGTTTGCCGCACCTTGCCGTTCAGGGCATGGTCCACATGGTTCAGGTAAGCAATCACCGGGGCAAGGAACATGGTGTAGCCAAACAGCAGCACCGTTCCCAGCACGATGGTAAGCAGGGTGGTAAGCCACTGCACCCGGATTACAAAGGAGTAAATCACCGCCCCCAGCAAAAGCAAACAGGGAACAAGCAAAAGAAGCAGCCGCTTGTTTTTCTGGGCGCAAAGGGAAGCATAATCCTGATGGGTATACACGGTGCATGGCCTCATTTCATGAAGGAATTGGACGTTCATCCATATCCATTATACATGAAAGCAGGCAAAATGTACAGGCCTGTTTTGTGTCACCAGCTTGTCACAAAAGAATGCAGATCATGCCGCCTTCTCCTTCGTTCAGCATCCGGGTGAGGGCGGTTTGCACCTTTTCCTGGGCATCTGCCGGCATGCGGTGCAATTTGCCCGTCAGCCCTTCCTGCACCAAAGATTGCAGGGATTTGCCGAAGAAATTGGTGTTCCACAAGGCTTCCGGGTCGTTTTCGTATTGCTGGTTCAGGGTATCGATGAATTGCTCGCTTTGCTCCTGGGTACCCAGGATGGGGGCAATTTCCGTTTCAATATCGGAGCGGATCAGGTGCAGCGTGGGGGCATTGGCCCGAAGCCGCACACCATAGCGGCTGCCCTGGCGCATCAGTTCCGGCTTTTGCAGGTGGATTTCGCTCATGGCCGGGGTCACCAGCCCATAGCCCGTTTGCTGCACGGCATGGAGGGCCCCGGCAATGCGGTCATAGGCCCGTTTGGCCTGCACCAGTTCCGTCATGAGGGATAGAAGATGGGCATCCCCGGTGATGGTTTCGCCGCATTGCTCAGACAGAATCCGGCTGAACAGCCCTTCCTTCACCGGCAGGGTATAGCGCACCGTGCCGCTGCCCAGATCCACCTGTTCATTGGTGGGCATTTCCAGCTGCTCCGACGAAGCAAAGACGGTGGCCGTCAGGGCCTTATCCCGCACGGTTTTCAGAATGCCCCCCAGTTTCCTTACCGCATCCACCGCCGCCGTGGGCAGCCAATGATCCCCCGGCAGGGCCCCCACCCAATCCGGCAGGGCAAAGCGCACTTCCCGGATGGGGAAGGCCGTCAGCACCGAGGAAAGCAGGGCCTGCATATCCCCTTCGCTCATTTCCTTTACGTTGAGCAGGGTCACCGGCACGTCATATTTCTTTTCCAATGCCCGGCGCAAGGCTTCCGTATCCGTATCTTTGGGCCGGGCGGAATTGAGCACCACGGCAAAGGGCTTTCCGGTGGATTTCACCTGGCGGATGGCGGCCTCTTCCGCCTGCACATAGGCGCTTCTTGGCAGATCCGCAATGGTGCCGTCGCAGGTAACCACAAGGCCCACCGTGGCGTGATCCTCCATCACTTTCCGGGTGCCAAGGGCGGCAGCCTCCCCAAAGGGCATATCTTCCTCCGCCCAGGGGGTGGATACCATGCGTGCGCCCTCTCCGTCCTCCGCCCCGGCGGCCCCGGGAATGAGATAGCCCACCGAATCCACCATTCTTACCCTGGCCCGGATGCGGTCGTTCAGCTCCACTTCCGCCGCTCCTTCCCCGGGGATGAAGCAGGGCTGGCAGGTCATGATGGTTTTGCCGGAAGCGGACTGGGGCAGTTCATCCGTGAGCCGCTCTTTCCGGGCGCCGGGGGCCACATAGGGCAGCACCATTTCTTCCATAAACCGGGTAATCAGGGTGCTTTTCCCCGTGCGCACCGGGCCCACCACCCCGATATACAGTTCGCCCCCCGTTCTTTCCAGCATATCCTGGTAAAGGGGTTTTATGACCCCTGCCGTTTTCTGTTCCATAAAAATGCCTCCTTTTATGCTGTCGCACCATGTGTATGCAAGGCCTTTTCCCAATATGCAGGGCATGAAACGGCGGCCTTTTGCATAGCGTAGCATGCATGGGAATAAAGGAAGGAGCGAAGAAACATGATGCAAGGCATGCATGCCTTTTCCGGCAGCAATACGGCGGAAGGGTTTTATGGGTTTTTCAGCGGTTTGCAGCAAATGGCGGAGCGCACGGTGATCATCAAAGGCGGCCCCGGCGTGGGCAAAAGCACGCTGATGAAAAAGGTGGGGGCTTATTATGAAGAAAAAGGGCTGAAGGTGTGCTATTACCATTGCTCCGGGGACCCGGACAGCGTGGACGCCGTGTATGTGCAGGAAAAGGGGTATCTGATGGTGGACGGCACCGCCCCCCATGTGCTGGACCCCGTGCGCCCCGGGGCCAGGGACAGCATTGTGAACCTTGGCGTTTGCCTGCATGAAGGAAAACTGACGGAACAGCAGCAGGAAATTGATGCCCTGTTTTCCGGCATCAGCAGAACCTATGCAAGGGCCTATCGTTATCTGAAGGCCGCCGCCGTTTTGCGGGCGGATACCGGGGCGGTGTATGCCCAGGCCATGGAGGCGGACAGGCGGCGCATGCTGCAAAACGAACTGCTGAA
>JAZUQI010000120.1:0-1876 GCA_045605625.1 Clostridia bacterium | reverse complement strand
CATCAGGCCGCCGCCAAGGGGCAGGGTTTTCATGTGGGTGATGGCATCCCCTTCAATCACCATCACTTCGGTGGTGTGGTAGCCCATATCCACCAATACAGCGGTGCGATCCCTTTCCTCATCGGGCACAAACAGCATGGCCTGGCCCGTGGGGGTGGAGAAGCAGCCGTTCACCGTGATGCCCAGGCTGCGGAACCGTTCCGTCACATCATCCAGGAAGAACTGATCCGCCACCACGAAGGAAATCATCCCCCGCAGTTCATAACCCCGCACACCGGCAGGTTCCAATGTCTTTTTTCCGTCATCCACAATGAACCAGGCCGGGCTGCGGTGAATAATGCTGCCCCGAATATCCCCCAGTTCGCTGCTGGCACGGGCGAAAAGCTCGTTAATATCTTTTTCCGTCACCCGGGGATCTGCGCCCTGCAGTTCCACCTTCGCTTCCACCGTGTACACCGTGGAAAAGGCACCGGGAACGCCCACGTTGATTTCCCGGATGCGGGTGTGGCTTTGCTCTTCCGCCTTCTGAACAGCATCTGCAATGGCCTGATTCAGCTGATCCGGCGCATTCCATTGCCCTTCCAAAAAGCCATCATAGGTGGCAATGCCAGCGCCGATAATATCACAACGCTGACGGCCGCTGGTTTCGGCCACCAAGGCAACGATTTTGCTGGTTCCAAAATCCATTGCTGCAACTGTTGTTTTCATTTTCTATCATCCCCTGTTCATCAGGCTAACCGCTCTTAAAAGCACAGCCAGAAAAGCCGAAAGCGTAAAAAATCTATTCGGTCACTTTATTGTAACTGTTTTGTGATAATTTGGCAAGTGAAAATCTGAAAAAAACTGCAATTTTTCAAGGTTTTTTCAAAATTTCCGCTTCTTTCCGGGAAAAAATTAAATTTCGCTGGGGGTATAGGTGGCCACGGCCGGCACGCTGGCGTCAATCACGCCGCCCTTATGGCCCATTTCCCTCAGTTTCATCACCACCGCCCGCATGGTGCCGATCTTGGCCCTTAGTTCTTCCCCATCGCCCAGGTGCACGGTGTATCCATCCCGGGTGAGCAGGTATAGGTTTTCCGGGTCCGATACTTTTAATTCAGCAATATCGTATAAATACCCCTGGGCCAATAGTTCCTCCATCAGCAGCCGATAGGCATCCATCTGGTTTTCATTGCCGGAAACCAGCGTTTTCCCCACCATCACATTCCGGGATTGCATGCCCGTCACAATGGGCAAAGTGCTGTCCAGCCCATTCGATGGGGCATCCAATACCATGCCGCTTTCATCCAACAGATATGTGATCCCCATCACCTGCACGTTGGCCCGGGCGTTCCTCTCCCGAATGTAGAGGGCCACACTGCCGGGGATGAACTTTTCCATGCCCCGAAATTCCAGATAGCGGTTTTGCTCCATGGCCGTGCGCACTTTCTTTTCCGTTACGGAAAAATAGCTCATGCCATATTGGATGCCGGCCTCCTGCATGATTTGATCCGGTGTATAATCCTGGTTTCCCACCACCGTCACTTTCCGGATGCGGAACAAACTGCCAAACAGAAAAATCACCAGCACCAGAATCACCGCCATGCTGAAAAGCGCACTTTTCACCCCCGGCTTCATCTTGCGTTTCTTGGGCAGTTGAGGCACCTCTTCCGTATTCCACGGCACAAAATCATGGGGCAGCTGCTGTGACATGTTATCCCTCCATATCTGCTGCGCTCATCCTTTTCACCCGGCCGCCCAGGCGGCACAGGGTTTCTTCCAGGGCGGCATAGCCCCGGTCAATCAGATGGGCGTTTTCAATCATCGTTTCCCCTTCGGCGGCCAGCCCGGCCAGCACCAGCGCCGCACCGCCCCTTAAATCCCGGGCGCACACTTT
>JAZUQI010000119.1:0-1596 GCA_045605625.1 Clostridia bacterium | reverse complement strand
GCTGGGGGCGCTGGGGGCCGTGGTGGGGTTTTATTACGCATGGAGTGCGGAATACCGCAGGGAAAGGCTGCTTTCTTTTCTGGATCCCTTTGCCAAAATGAGCGATGAAGGGTATCAGCTGTCCCAATCCCTGATTGCCTTTGGCAGCGGCGGCCTGTTTGGCATGGGCCTGGGGCAGGGGCGGCAGAAATTTGCCTATCTTCCTTATCCGGAAAGTGATTTCATTTTTGCTATTGTGGGGGAGGATTTCGGGCTGATGGGGTGCCTGGCGGTGATTTGTTTATTTGTGGCTTTTCTTTTTGCCGGGATGCGCATTGCCCTTCGGTGCGAGGAGAAATTCGGGTGCCTGCTGGCCGCTGGGATCATTAGCCTCATCAGCGTGCAGGCCTTTATCAATATGGGGGTGGTGGTGGGCGTATTGCCAACAACCGGGCTGCCTTTGCCCTTTTTCAGCGCCGGGGGCACCTCCCTTTCCATCACCATGGCGGCGGTGGGCATTGTGCTGAACATCAGCAGAAGCGAAAACAGCCATTGCCTGTGAAGCACCTTTTTCCCTTCTTCACATAGTTTGGGAGAAGAAGGAAGGTGAACCTGCGATGGAAGGATTTATGGTGCATGGCGGCGAATGTATACAGGGTTCGGTTCAGGTGGACGGGGCCAAAAATGCGGTGCTGCCCATCTTGGCTGCCTCCATTCTGACCTGCGATGACGTAACGATCTGCCGCTGCCCCCGTCTTCGGGACGGCAAGGCCATGGAGCAGATGCTGAAAATGCTGGGGTGCAGCTGCATCTGGCAGGGGGATGATTTGCATATCCGCAGCCAATGCTTACATAACTGGGAAATGCCGGATGAGATTTCCAAGCAGATTCGGTCTTCCATCTTCCTGCTGGGGCCCATCCTGGGCAGGCTTCGGAAGGCCACGGTCACCTATCCCGGGGGCTGTGAAATTGGCATCCGGCCTATCGATTTGCATCTGAAGGGGCTGCGGGCCCTGGGGGTAAAGATCACCGACGGGGAAGGCATTTTGTACTGCGACGGCCGGGATATGCACCCCGGGGATGTGTACCTGGATTATCCCAGCGTGGGGGCCACGGAAAACGTGATGATGGCTGCCGCTCTGCTTCCCGGGGTGACCTACATCCATAATGCGGCCCGGGAACCGGAAATTGAGGATTTGCAGGAATTTATCAACGCTATGGGGGGCAAGGTGCAGGGAAGCGGCACCCAGCTGATTGAAATTGAAGGGGTGCAGCGGCTGCACGGCGTTTCCTATACCCCCATGCCGGATCGGATTGTGGCCGGCACGCTTTTGTGCGCCGCCGCCATCACCAAAGGGGAAATTACCCTGGAAAAAGTGCGGCCCCGGGATTTGATTGCCGTGGAAGCCAAATTGACAGAAATGGGCTGCCGGTTGTATGATGAGGAGGAAAGGGTGCATCTTGTGGCGCCCAGACGCCTGCGGGCCTTTTCCAGCCTGCAAACCCAGCCCCATCCCGGCTTTCCCACGGATATGCAGGCCCAGATGATGGCCGTCAGCTGCCTGGCAGAAGGCACCAGCGTGATTGTGGAAAACGTGTTTGAAAGCCGGTTCGGCC
>JAZUQI010000118.1:0-7084 GCA_045605625.1 Clostridia bacterium | reverse complement strand
TTACGGCCGTAAAAATAGGGTTTGCAGCTTCTGCTAAGAGGCTGCAAACCCATTTTTACAGTAAATGTGATGCTCCGATTGAAAAACAGCTTTAGCTGATTTTCAATCGCTGGGTGTCAAAAATACTTTTTTGACACCCAGGAATGCGCCAGTTTGACGCATTCCTTGTATCGTTCTTTTTTATTCCGCCAGGGCAGCGAAGAAAATTTTCCGGCCCTGTGCCCGGATATCCGCCGCCAGCTGATGCATCCGGCTCACCGCCAGGGGGGCCGTGATGATGCGGTACACATCTTCAGCCTTTTCCGCTTCTTCCGCCTGGAACAGGCCCTCATCCCCTGCCTGCACACGCACATAATAGCGGTGGCAGTCGTTTTCGTTCACGGCCTTGCCCGGCACGCAGCCTTCCGGCAGGAAATACCGGTACCCAGCCCGGATATTCACCAGATCCCGCAGGATATTGGAAGCGGTGGGATCGCCGCCGGCCCCCTGGCCGATCATCACCAAGGCGCCGTTGAATTTGCACACGCTCTTGGCCAGGTTATTGTTATCCAGCACGCTGCATTCCGGAGCGCTCTTTTTGAACAGCACCGGTTCCACACAGGCATACACGCTGCCGTCTTCGTTCTTTCCGCCCTTGGCAATCAGGCGGCACACCAGCCCCTTGGGGGCAAAATGGGCCACGTCTTCCGCCGTCAGGTTTTCAATGCCTTCCCGGTTCAGCCCTTCATTGGGCAAAATGCCATAGGAAACGGCGCAGCCCAGCATAATTTTGCGCAGGCTATCCTGGCCGGAAACATCGGCGGTGGGGTCCGCCTCCGCATAGCCCAGCTGCTGGGCGGTTTTCAGCGCATCTTCATAGGTGCAGCCCTTGCGCTGCATGGCATCCAGCATATAATTGGTGGTGCCGTTCAAAATGCCGCTGATGGATTCCACTTCATCCGCCACCCGGGCCTGGCTGAGGGCGTTCAGAATGGGCATGCTGCCGCCGCAGGCCGCACCAAACAGGAAGGCCACGCCCTTTTCCCGGGCCAGCTTATTCAGTTCCGGGCCGTAGACGGCCACCATGGCCTTGCTGGAAGAAACCACATGCTTCCCAGCCAGCAGGGCCGCCTTGGCATATTCATAGCCGCACTTGGCATCCGTAATGCATTCCACCACGGCGTCCGTTTCGGCATCGTTCAAAATATCATCATAATTCGTGGTCTGGAAGGGGGCAGTATAAAATTCCGGCAGCACCAATACCTTGCCGGGCACAAGGCCATCCGCCTTTTCCAGCATTTTATACACGCTTTTGCCCACCGTGCCATAGCCCACCAATGCAACTTTCATATCCGTTCCTCCGGGAAAATGTTTTCTTTTTGTCCGTTTCTGAAAAACACTTGTTTTTCCGACAAAAACAGTGTATCATAAGGACGTTCCTTTTTCAAGGGCGAAACAAACAAAAAACAAAGGAGAAACAGCCATGCTGGACGATTATCTGATTATCCACAAAAGCATCCTGCCGGATTATTACGATAAAGTATTAACGGCCAAGCGGCTGTTGGAATCCGGGGAAATCCGGGAAGTGAGCCAGGCGGTGAAGATTGCCGGCATATCCCGAAGTACGTATTATAAATACAAGGATTTCATCCTGGAACCCAATCAGGAATCTTCCGGCCGCAAGGCCATCCTGAGCGTTTCCCTCAGCCATGAACCGGGGGTGTTATCCGCCCTGCTCAGCTGCATATCGGAACTGAAATGCAGCGTGCTCACCATCACCCAAACCCTGCCCATCCACGGCAAAGCCAGCGTGACCATTGCCCTGGATGTGAGCCACCTGGAAAACGATATCCAGCACCTTTTGAACCGCATGAAAGACGTATCCGGCGCCGAAAACCCCCGCCTGATCGCCATTGAATAAAACTTGGAGGATACCATTATGCAGTACCAATCCACCCGCAGCAACCTTTCCGGAACGGATACCTTCGCCGTACTTCAGGGCCTGGCCCAGGACGGCGGCCTGTTCATTGACAAGGAACTGGGAAAAAAGCCCTTTGACGTTAAGGCCTGCCTGAAGAAGGATAGCCTTGGCATGGCGGAAATGATTCTTTCTTACCTCATGCCCGGCTTTGAAAACATGAAGGAACTGGTGAAAAAGGCCTACACCGGCAAATTTGAAACGGAAGATTTGACGCCCCTGGTGAAGGTGGGCGAAGATTATGTGCTGGAACTGTTCCGGGGCCCCACCTCCGCCTTTAAGGACGTGGCCCTTTCCATGCTGCCCCAGTTGATGACCGCCGCCCGCAAGCAAGAAAACATGCAGGGCAAAACGGTGATCCTCACCGCCACCTCCGGCGATACCGGCAAGGCCGCCCTCAACGGCTTTCAGGATGTGGAAGGCACCAGCATCATCGTGTTCTACCCGGCAGATGGCGTATCCCCCATGCAGCAGCGGCAAATGGCCACCCAGGAAGGCAAGAACGTAACCGTCTGCGCCGTGGAAGGCAATTTTGACGATTGCCAGCGGGGCGTGAAGGAAGCTTTCGCCACCCTGTCCAGCCAGCTGGAAGGCACCGGCGTGCAGCTTTCCTCTGCCAATTCCATCAATATCGGCCGTCTGGCCCCCCAGGTAACCTATTATTTCATTGCATACGCCAAATTGCTGGCGGAAGGCCGCATTGCCTTTGGGGATAAGGTGGATTACATCGTGCCCACCGGCAACTTCGGCGATATTCTGGCCGGTTACTATGCCAAGGTGATGGGCCTGCCGGTGGGGCGGCTCACCTGTGCCTCCAACGCCAATAAAGTGCTGACGGATTTCCTGGAAACCGGCCTGTATGACCGGCGCCGGGAATTTTACAAAACCACTTCCCCCTCCATGGATATTCTGGTTTCTTCCAATCTGGAACGGCTTTTGTATTACGCAAGCCAGGATCAGGAAAAGGTGAAAACCTGGATGGGCCAGCTCTCCGCCCAGGGCTATTATCAGGTGGATGATGAAACCCTGAAAGCCATTCAGGAAAATTTTGATGCCGGCTGCTGCGATGAACAGCAAACCGCCGCCGCCATCGGCAAAGTATGGCAGGAAAACAAATACCTGCTGGATCCCCACACCGCCGTTGCCTGGCATGTGATGGAACAGAAAAAGGAAATGGCCAAGGGCCGTCCCCAGGTGGTGCTTTCCACCGCCTCCCCCTATAAGTTCCCCGGCCCGGTGCTGAAGGCCCTGAACGTGCAGGGCGGCGAAGATGAATTTGCCGATGCCGCCAAGCTGAACGAAATCACCGGCGTGGCCATCCCCGAAAACCTGGCCAAGCTGCAGCAAAAGCCCATCCTGCATAAGGACCAGATCGCAAGGGATCAGATCATCCCCTACGTGCTGAAAAAAGTAACGGAATAAAAAAGCGGCCCCTGTTTCCAAACGGAAGCAGGGGCAATTTTTTGCTTTTTTCAGCCATTTCACGAAATATTCTTCAATAATCCGGCCGGGCCAGGGCCATCCGGCCCAGCAGATCCGCCTCATTTTCGTTTTCCCGCACCCTGCGGGCGGCCAGCACACGCCGGTCGTTCTCATCATCCACGCAGGTAATCAATAACAGCAGTTGGTCATCCGCCTGCACATCCACCGGGGCCTTGGTCACCGCGCCTTTTATCAGCCGGGCAATTTCCTTTTCCCGGACGGATACCGTACGGGAATCCAGCCGGCTCAGGTTCAGGGGGTGGTTACCGGTGCCGTTCATGCTGTATGTGCCCACGGCAAACACCACATAACGCCCGTTTTCATAGGCCGTATCAAAGGTAATGATGCCATAATCCAGTAAATAATCGTACTTTTCGTAGCTTTTCAAATGGCCGAACATGGCCCCGGATTTCATGTTATGCCCGTAAATCATCAGGGTATAGGGCCGGGTTTGCCACGTAATGGATTGATCCAGGAAAAGGGTGCCGTTGTTGTTCTTATTGCCCAGGTAATCCCGGCGCAGGTAATATTCATTATCCCGCTGCACCACCGGTTCATCCAGATGGGTGCCGATGGAGAGCCAGCCCAGAATATCCTTATTTTTTGTTTGCAGGGCGGCAAAACGTTCCTGCACCTTGGCCCCGGGGTTGCCCGGATAATGCAGGGCGGTGAGGATGGGGGGCTTGGCCGTGGGCACCGGGGTGATTTCCGGGGCCGGGGTGGCCGCCCATTGTGTGGGTGCCGGGGTTTGCATTTCCTGGGCCGCATAATACACGTCCCTCAACTCTTCCGTGCGGCGCCGGGAAGAGGCCAGATCCCCCACATACCCAATCAATTGGCTCAGCGCCACCACCAGCATCACGCCGCAAAAAAGTGCAGCAAACAAAAGCAGGTAACGCTGCTTCTGTTTTGCCTTGGGGGCGTAGTGAAACCGTGTTTTTTTTCTGCCACGGTTGCCGGGCTGCCAGCCGATGATGCTCATCCCCTTTTCACAGGGCTTTTTCCACGTTCAATATACCCCTTTCCCTTGCATTTGTCAATCGTTCCCAGCCCGGTTCAGGGCATCCAAAAGGGCAGGCACATCCTTTTCCGCAATCAGCAGGGCCCGGTCCTTTTCCGAAAGGAACCCTTCCTGCATCATGGTATCCGCAAAGTGCAAAAGCCCGTCAAAATAGCCGTTGATGTTGAAAAGCCCCAGCGGCCGCTTTATATCCCCCAGCTGCGCCATGGAAAGCACATCGCCCATTTCATCCAGCGTGCCAAAGCCCCCGGGCAGGGCAATGCAGGCATCCGCCCGTTCAATCAGGCGGCGCTTTCGCTGCTGCACGTTTTCAAGCATTTCATCTTCCGCAATGATTTTTTCATCAAAGGCATCCGTCAGGCCCTCAATGCGCACGGAAATCACCTGGCCGCCGTTTTCATGCACCGCATGGGATACCACCTGCATCAGCCCCTGATCGCAGCCGCCGAAAACCAGCCTGCACCCTTCCCGGCCCAGGGCCCTTCCCAATTCCTCCGCCGCCTGGCGGTAGCAGGGGTTTTTCCCCATTTTGGATCCGCAGAACACGCAAACCGTTTGCTTTTTCATGCTCTTTCCCCTTCCTTTCCCTCCCAGTATAGCAAAGGAAAAGAAAGCTGTCAAAAAACAAAAAAGGGACGCATCGGCCCTTGTTCCGACAGGGTTTTTGTGATATAATACTTCTGTTTTTTGATTTCTTGGCGGAGGTAAGAAAACATGCGTATTGGCTTTGATCACGATAAATACACAGCCATGCAATCCCAGCATATCCGGGAAAGGATTGCTGCCTTTGGGGGCAAACTGTATCTGGAATTGGGCGGCAAATTATTTGATGATAATCATGCTTCCCGTGTGCTGCCCGGCTTCCGCCCGGACAGTAAAGTGGCCATGCTGTTGAACCTGCGCAATCAGGCGGAACTGGTGATTGCCATCAGCGCCGATGATATTGAAAAAAATAAGCTCCGGGGGGACCTGGGCATTACCTACGATGCAGAAGTTTTGCGGCTGATTGACGCCTTCCGGGGCATTGGCCTGTATGTGGGCAGCGTGGTGATGACAAGGTGGAGCGATCAGGCCTCCGCCGTGCATTTCAAGCAGCGGCTGGAAAACCTGGGGGTGAAGGTATACCGCCATTTCAATATTGACGGCTACCCCTACGAAGTAAAGCACATCGTAAGCGATGAAGGCTTTGGCAAAAACGAATATGTGGAAACCAGCCGTCCCCTGGTGCTGGTCACCGCCCCTGGCCCCGGCAGCGGCAAAATGGCCGTGTGCCTCAGCCAGCTGTATCAGGATCATCAGCGTGGCATTCAGGCCGGCTATGCCAAATTTGAAACCTTTCCCATCTGGAACCTGCCCCTGCGCCATCCCATCAACATGGCCTATGAAGCCGCCACCGCCGACCTGGATGACGTGAATATGATTGACCCCTACCACCTGGATGCCTATGGCCTGAGCGCCGTGAACTATAACCGGGACGTGGAAATTTTCCCCGTGCTCAGCGCCGTGTTTGAGCATATCTACGGCTCCTCCCCCTATAAATCCCCCACGGATATGGGGGTGAATATGGTGGGCAATTGCATTGTGGATGATGAAGCCTGCCGGGAAGCCTCCAAGCAGGAAGTGATCCGCCGGTATTTTGCCGCCCGGTGCGCCCTGGCCCTGGCCCACACCACCCCGGTGGAAGTGGAACGGCTGCAGCGGCTGATGCACCAGATGGGCATCTCCTCGGAGGACAGGCCCGTGGTGGCCGCCGCCCGGAAACGGGAAGAGGAAACCGGCGCCCCGGCCCTGGCCATTCAGCTGCCGGACGGCCGCATCATCACCGGCAAAACCTCGGATTTGCTGGGCCCCTCTGCCGCCGTGCTGCTGAACGCCCTGAAGGCGCTGGGCAATATTCCCAAAACTGCCCACCTCATTTTCCCCACCGTTATTGAGCCCATCCAATCCCTCAAGTGCGATTACCTGGGCAATCATAACCCCCGGCTGCACAGCGATGAGGTGCTGGTGGCCCTGTCCATCTGCGCCGCCACCGATCCCGATGCCGCCCACGCCATGGCCCAGCTGCCCCTGCTAAAGGGCTGCGAAGCCCACTCCACGGTGATGCTGCCTCAGGTGGATGATAATATTTTCCGCCGCCTGAAGGTGAACCTCACCTGCGATGCACGGTATCAAACCCACAAGTTGTATCATAAGTAAATAAAAATTCAGAATGAAGAATTCAGAATTCAGAATTTATATTGTCTTGGCTATCCATTCCTTTGGCAAATAATAGCCATAGGCTGAATATGCAGAAGATCTCTTTTCCAGGCAACAGCAGCATTTCAATGCCGCCTGCCGGATGCCGATGGCATCCGGGGAAAACAGCAAAAACGGCGTTGGGAGAATTTTTCTCTCAAACGCCGTTTTTCTGTTTTCATAGCGCCCGGAAAGGAACCCGCTTCCCCTCCCACGCTTTTCATGCGCAGGTCTGTTGGCTACTGCCTTTCCCTTCTTCGCAGAATGGGTGCAGGGATGAAACCCCTGCCCATCCCTTCCACGTCCCCCAAAAAACCCCACGATTTCCATGAAAATGCCACAAAAAGTGCCGTTTCTTTGTTGCGGTGCAAGGGCATTTCGTGTTATAA